>CAMEZN010000114.1 GCA_945947845.1 uncultured Mucispirillum sp.
ATTTTGATAACAGCACTTTAATGCGGGCTTTAAATAGCCTGCTTCCAAAAGATATTGCAGTGCTTGATATTATAGATGTTACAAAAGAGTTTCATTCAGGCAAATCTATAAAATCTAAAACTTATGAATATAAAATAATAAACTGCCCTGTCCATAACCCGTTTATGATAAACCGTGCCCTGTGGATTAGAAACCATATTAATAGAAAATATTTAGAAGATACTCTCATACATTTTTGCGGCACACACGATTTCCAGTCGTTCTGTGTTAAAAAAACAAAAAAAGAAAACACTGTCCGCACAATAAATTATATAAAATTATTATCTGATAATGAAAATATATCAATTCTTATAAATGCCAGCGGATTTTTACATAATATGGTAAGAATAATAACGGGAACAGCATTGAAAATAATAAAAGATAATTTAAAACCAGAAACAGTGCTTGAAATTATGGAGCAGAAAGACAGAAGAATGGCTGGTCCTACTGCCCCAGCTTATGCCCTTTATCAAAAAGAAGCGATTTATAATGATGAAAATACAGCAGGTTTAAAAGGCATACCTGAAAAATACAGACCTTAAAGCCCAAAAAATAAGGCTGCTCCACCAGCCATTCCTGCCTGATTTTTTAATACTGCCCGTTCAATTTTCACCCTGCCTTTATATGCTGGAAAAATTATTTTATTAAATTCTTCCTGCATAACTTCTTCATAATACATAGAAAGTTCAGAAAGTCCGCCGCCATACTTTATTTTATCTGGGCAGAATAAGGCTGCCATATTAGCAAATGCACCAGCAAGCAGCCTGCCATAATCTTTAAATGCTTCCAAAGCATTACTATCTCCACTTGAAGCAAGCTCACCTAATTCAACAGGTGCTATCTCTTTACCAGTTATATTTTTATATATTTCTTTTAACCCGCTTGTAGAACAATATTCATCTAAACAGCCCCTTCTTCCACAGCCACACTGCCTGCCCTGAAAATCAATAGACATATGTCCTATCTCAAATAAAGTAATATTTGACTGTAACAGTTTACCATTTAATATTAATCCGCCGCCAAACCCAGAACCTAATGTGCAAAATACCATATTTTTTACTGATTTTTTATCACCAAAAACATATTCACCATAAGCAGCTAAATTTGCATCATTTTCTGCCATTACTTTTATATCAAATATATTTTCTAAATCATTCCGTATATGCTTTCCATTTAATATATGAAGGTTAGGTGCAAATATTTCATCTTTTTCTATATCATAGCCACCGGGCAAAGCTGCTGTAATCCCTGCTGGTTTTTCAGATATGCCTGCCATAATACTCTTAACTGCTTCTATAAAGCCGTTATAGGATTCTTCTTTTATTATAGTCTTTTTCTCTTGGCTTATTAAGCCATTAATATCAACAAGCCCGCTTTTGATTGATGATGCCCCTATATCTAATGATAAAACTTTTTCCATAAACATTACCTGCCATATATTAAAACTATCATAATAATATTTTTTATGATATTATAACATAAAATTAAACAAAACAAGGTTTTTATGGAAAAAACAGTTGAGCAGTATTGCAGAAATATTGAACAGTTTATTGTAAACAATGCAGATATAAAAAAAATAGATAATATTAAAATATACCTTAAAAATCAGGCAGAAATTATATATGGTATCCCTATGAAAAGGTTAAAAGCCTTATTTTCAAAACACTTGAACGAGTTTGATAACCTTGAAAGCTGCCATATTTACAGCCTTATAAATACACTTTTTCTTTCAAAAGCATTTGAAAAACAAGTGATAGCCTGTATGCTTTTAGAAAAATATTATTATAAATTTGATGAAAAAAATATTATAAACCTTATAAAAAATTATATTTTAAATAATATTATTATAAACTGGGCAATTGCTGACCAGATAGCTGTAAACACATTCAGTAAATTTAATAATAAATCATTTCTGCATGAATTTTCTATAAATTCTCATTATCTTTTAAGACGGTGCAGTGTTACAGTTTTTGCAGAAATGGAGCTTACAGATGATGACATAAATATGCTTATCAATAACCTTAAAGAGCTGTTTCATGAAAAAGATGAATATGTTATGCGAGCAGCAGGCTGGGCTTGCAGAAATATTTTAAATTATAATGAAAGCAGATATTTTCAGTTTATAAATGAATGCTGCCACCTTATGCCTAGAATAATGCTGAGAAATGCCATAGAGTTTTTAGATGAAGATATAAGAGTAAAGATTTTAATTTCATCAAAAGAAAAAAGGGACAGCTTAAAGAAGAAAACTAAATAATCATACCATTAAGAAAGCGGTGCTTTAAATTCAAAAGTAAACCTGAGACCGTTATCTATCCGCTCTACTTTTGATTTGCCATGATGTCTTTCTACTATTGTGCCAGCTATTACTATACCCCAGTAATCAAAACTTTGGGAAAGCATAGTATGTTTCCATGGGCTGAACATACTCTCAATAATATAATCAGGAGCTTCAACACCTTCTAAATCTATATTCATAGTAAAAAAATCAGTATTTGAAGAAAGTTTTATTTTAAAATGTAATGACTGACAGCTGGAAAAATAACGAATATTATCTTTTAAAATATAGCATACTGCTAATTTTAAAAACATTTTATTGCCTAGTATGTGAAATGATTTACTTTCTGAAAAATCATATTCAACTTCATAGCTGTCTGTAAATTTATAAAGATATGCTGTGAAATTTCTATCAATATTTTTTTCTGCAAGAGAAACTACAAGCTGGCTCATAAACTCATTAATATCAACATTCTCTGTTAACTTAAAAGAGATTGCATGAGTATAATCATTATAACCTGCAATAATTTCTTCCACTAAAAGCAGCTTATTATCTACAATCTTCCATAAGTTCTGCATATGAGCATCAGCTTCTGTTTTTGATTTTATTTGCCTTATAAACCCGCCTGCCGCAGTTAAGGCATTCATAACATTGTGGGATAAATGGCGGGAAAAACCTGCTACAATAGACTGTTCTTCTATTTTTCTCATTTGAAGTATTTTTGTGATTTTAGTAGTAATATCATCAAATATGATTTCAAAATTGTAGCTGTCATCACTTAATGCAATAACATGACCGGCAATACTTATACTCTCCCCTTTTCTATTTATGAGCTTGCCTGAAAAGTTAGAATCAGAACCCTGTAAAGCTGCCCCCATACACCGCTTTACTTCTGTTGCTGTATTTTCATCAAAAATTTTAAAGATATTTTCTTCTATTAAAAAATCATCATCTTGGTATACCTTGGCAAACTTTCTATTGTAGAAGAAAATATCACCTGTCAAGTCTATCTCTACTATACTTTCAGGTGAAGCATTTAGAATATGCTCTAACTTATTCATAAAATAAGTTATCCGCTGTAAACCGCCTTCTTTCTCCATATAAGGAGAATATTTACCTGCTATTTTTGTCATAAAAAATGTATCAAGGCTTGCATGAACTGCTGTTTGAATAGTTTTTATATCACTAGAACTATCAATAAAATAACTGCCATTATGTGGATTTTTATTTTTAATAATAATTACAAAACAAGATGGAGAATATTCATCAGGAAATTCTGTAACAATAGCATGTGCTTCATTTTTACTGCACAGCTTAAAGTGCTCATTTAATTCTTTTGCAATACTTTCGTAATGTGGAAGGTTTACATAAACATGTCTCACAATATTATCCCCAGTGTTCTTTTAGGCTATCATTATAATGCTTTATTGTCAAGGTGCTTATATTCTAACCACAGAGAAAACTTTCAAAATATATTTCAACAACTGCATTATTTTTTAATACATTATTCATCTTTGCTTTTAAATCCCGCTTTATATATGCCATAATAGACGGTCTGTCAATATCTATTATAGGATAATTTTTCAACATGTTCCTTATTTCATTAACTGTCTGCACAGTAATTTCTTCTATTGCTTTTGCATCTTTTTTGTTATGAGCTTCAAACACAATATCTACTTTAAAATAGGAAGGATTATCTGTTTCCCGAAGTTTATAGGCATCGCAATATATATCGTTTATGCGGACATAATAAAGCTGATTATTTACTTTCTCACTTTTTACCTTATACATATTATATATAGTAGGCTCTTGTTTTTTAACAGTAACTTTTGAGAAATCCGCCTGTTTTAAGTCTATCCTGCCATATAACTTCCATATAACAAGGGCAATTGCCGTCATTACTAAAAGCCATATAACTAATTTTACTAATTTTTTGAATGTTGTATCTTTTCTTTCTTTACTCATACGAAATAATATCATATTATTTCACTTTATAAAAGAGATAATTATAAGGGAGCAAACATTGAATATATATTTTGTTACATTTGGCTGCAAAGTAAATGCAGGAGAAGACCAGTATTATTTATCACAGCTTATTGAACAGGGATTTAAAGAAGCTTCATCTATAAATGAAGCAGATATAATTGTAATAAACACATGTGCAGTAACAGAAACCGCTGCAAAAAAATCTGCCCATTATATAGAAAAGTTAAGAAAAGAGAATAAAGATATTAAAATAATTGTTACAGGCTGCCTGACAGAAGAAAAAGGGGTATCACTTAAAGAATACGGTGCCGATATAATTGTTACTAATGGTTCAAAAAGCCAGCTTGTAAACCATATATTAAACTTAACTGATGGTTATATTAAAGCATCTGACGGCAGTTTTGCAGGCGGAGCATTGCTTTCACATACCAGCACAAAAACAAGAGCATTTTTTAAAATACAAGATGGCTGTGATGCTTTTTGCACATACTGCATTATTCCAGCACTAAGGGGCAGGCCAAAAAGTATGCCAAAAGATGAAGTTATAAGCGGGTTTAAAAAACTGCTTTCTCTTGGCTATAAAGAAATAGTGCTTGTAGGAATACATATAGGGCTTTATGGTAAAGATTTAGGGCTGAATATAACTGATATATTAGAAGAACTTGTAAAAATTGAAGGGGATTTCCGCATAAGGCTTACAAGTATAGAAATCAATGAAATAGATGAAAGACTCTTATATTTAATAAAAGATAATAAAAAAATATGCCCACACTTACATATACCACTGCAAAGCGGCTGCGATAAAATATTATCACTTATGGGCAGAAAATATAAAAAAGATGATTATATTCAAACAATAGAAAAAGCAAGAAAGATTATACCTGATGTAACGATAGGCTCAGATATTATTGCAGGCTTTCCTAGTGAAACAAATGATGATTTTAATGATACACTTAAAACTCTTGAAAAAGCAGGCACAGAGTTTTACCATGCTTTTCCTTATTCTGAAAGAAAAGGCACAGTAGCAGAAAATATGGAAAATAAAGTAGATATTAAAATAAGAGAAGAAAGAGCCGCATTATTAAGACAACAGGGACTGAAAAACCTTATGAACTTATATAACAAATCCATAGGTAAAACATATAAAGTATTATCAGAAAAAGGAAATAAAGGCCATACAGAAAACTATATGCTTATTCATTATGATAAAAATATAGAACCAAATAAGTTTATAGATGTATTAGTAACAGAAATAAAAGATAATAAACTATATGGAAAGGTAATAACTCTGTATTAACCGCAGTGTTTAATATATTATAATCCCGAGCAGGTGCAGGAATTAAGCAAGCAGGTTCTGTATTGACCACAATATTTAATATGTTATAATTAAACCATATTGAGCAGAAAGTTCATAATCCGTTCTGTATTGACCACAATATTTAATATGTTATAATAGGAAAGAAAAAGTCATTAATAGAGTATTTGTTCTGTATTGACCACAATATTTAATATGTTATAATAAACTTTTGATAAACTATTCTATAAGGAACGTTCTGTATTGACCACAATATTTAATATGTTATAATCTACCTGCCTGCGCGTTTAAATATTCTGCCGTTCTGTATTGACCACAATATTTAATATGTTATAATACTTCTTGTTCACCTAAATTAGTAAACATAGTTCTGTATTGACCACAATATTTAATATGTTATAATGAAGAGATGCATCATTATAAGATAAAGTTAGTTCTGTATTGACCACAATATTTAATATGTTATAATATGAAAGAATAAAGGCTTATATTGATATTGGTTCTGTATTGACCACAATATTTAATATGTTATAATTAAAGCATGCTCTAAATCGTCTCCACAAGGTTCTGTATTGACC
>CAMEZN010000115.1 GCA_945947845.1 uncultured Mucispirillum sp.
CCTAAATTTGATTGAAATTGTGAAATTGAATCTTTATAGTATGGGAATATTTTTAGAAAGTTTTTAGTGGTATATTCTGTTTTTGAACCTACAACAATATTATTCTGTGTATCTAAAATATTTATAAATCCATGCAGTTCTTTATCTTTGGAATTATCAAGAAAGTTTCTTAATGTGATTAAATTATAGTCAACACAAATAACTCCAATAGTGCCGTCTTGTGCAGTTATTTTTACAGATACGGTAATACACGGATTGCCTGTAACAGTATCTATATAAGGGTCAGATATAACTGGTTCATCAACAGATTTAGCATTAATATACCATTGTCTTGCAGGTGGATAAAAATCTTTTGGTATATTATTTACAGCACTTTTTGAAGCATAAAGTTTCCCATTATCAAACCATACAATGACTTGAATAATTTCTTCCCTGTCATCTAATTCATTTAAGATATTAGAATATATTTGAAAATCATCAGGATTTTCAAATATCATTGTTTTAGCTGTATAGTTAATAAGGTTTTTATTATTACTCAGCCAGTCATTTGTTCGGGCTGTAATAGTTTCAGTTGTTTTTTGAGCTTCTTTGACTAAAAGACTTTCAGAATAACTTGAATTAGTAATGTAATCAAACATGATTACAGAAAACATACTTACCGTAATTAATACGGCAGATGTAATCATCATTCTGGCACGCAGAGATAATGATTTTGTCAACGGTTTCCCCTGTTTCATTTTATACTCCTAAATTATAGATACTATTGTATAACATGTTTCATGTAAATACATAGTAAATTGATAGTATATTCGTATATTATTAAATATTTATCAATCTAAATTTATTAAAATTGCTAAAATCAAATTTATTATAAAAAATTTTAAAAAAAATAATTGCTAAATTAAAATTATAGTGATAACTTAATTAATTATTTAAAATTTTATGATATATTAATAAGGGTAAAAATATGAGAAGTGATATTATTAAAAAAGGGTGTCAAAGGGCTCCAAACAGAGCATTGATATATGGCACAGGTGTTTCCAAGAACCAGATGGACGCACCATTTATAGGGATATGTTCCAGTTTTACTGACCTTATTCCCGGCCATTCTGGTATGCGGATATTAGAACGATTTGCTGAAAAAGGTATTCATACAGGCGGTGGTCAGGCTTTTATATTTAGTGTTCCGGGTGTTTGTGATGGTATATCTATGGGACATTCAGGTATGAGATACAGCCTTCCAAGCCGTGATGCTATTGCAGATATGATAGAATGTGTTGTAAATGCCCATTCTCTTGATGGTGTTCTTTTTATTACTAACTGCGATAAGATTACTCCGGGAATGTTAATGGCATCAGCAAGGCTTAATGTGCCATCTATTTTTGTTACAGCAGGCCCTATGATGAGTGGTAACTACCGTATGAAAAGGCGGGATTTTATTACTGATTCATTTGAAGCTGCATCAAAAGCTGCTACTGGTGAAATAGATGAAGAAGAAATGACTAATCTTGAAATGACAGCCTGCCCTGGTGAAGGTGCATGTCAGGGTCTTTTTACAGCTAACACAATGGCATGTTTAACAGAAGTTATGGGTATGAGTATGCCGGGTTGTGCAACAGCTATGGCTGGAATGGCTAAAAAAAGAAGGATAGCTTTTGATTCAGGTGTTCGTTTAGTTTCATTAGTTAAAGAAAATATAAAACCACTTGATATTATGAATGAAAAGGCTTTTAGAAATGCTATTAAGGCAGATTTAGCTCTTGGTGGTTCTACAAATACAACTTTGCACCTGCCAGCTATTGCTTATGAAGCAGGGGTTGATTTAAATTTAGATTCTTTTGATAAATTATCAAAAGAAACACCGCATATTACAAGTCTTCTTCCGGGTGGTAAATATTTTATGGAAGATTTTGAGTTTGCAGGTGGTATTCCAGCTGTTATGAAATCTTTGGAAAACCATTTAGAAGATAATATTACAGTTTGCGGTATGACAGTTAAGGAAATATGCAAAGCTGCTGAAAATTATGATGAGGATATTATTCGTCCAGTAGATAATCCATACCATAAAGAAGGCGGTATTGCAGTTCTTCGCGGTAATATTGCTCCCGGCGGTTCTGTTATTAAGCAAAGTGCTGTAAATCCAGATATGATGGTGTTTACTGGCACAGCAAAAACATTTAATTCAGAAGAAGATGCTATGGCAGCTATTATGGGTGGAGTTATTAAAAATGGTGATATAGTAGTTATCCGTTATGAAGGACCAAAGGGCGGTCCTGGTATGAGAGAAATGCTTGCTCCAACTGCTGCAATTGCAGGTCTTGGATTAACTAAGGTAGCATTGATTACAGACGGCAGATTTTCTGGCGGCACAAGAGGGCCTTGTGTAGGTCATATTTCTCCAGAAGCGGCAGAAGGCGGTATTATTGCACTTGTAGAAGACGGTGATAAAATAGATATAAATATACCAGAAAGAAGTATTCATTTAAATGTAAGTGATGCTGAACTTGAAAAAAGACGTGCAAATTTTAAAGCTCCTGCACCAAAAGTGGCAAGTGGTTATTTAGCAAAATATGCCAAAGGTGTTTCTAGTGCAAATGAGGGAGCTATATTTAAACGAGATAAATAATCTCATGTAAACCATAATTTTGGAGTATTAACTATGATATGTTCAGGTGGAGAGATTGTAATAGACTGCTTAAAACGAAATGGTGTTGAAGTAATATTCAGCTATCCCGGCGGTTCTCTTACTGGCTTTTACGACACATTATTTGATTCTGATTTAAGACATATTCTGCCCCGTCATGAACAGGGTGGAGCACATGCTGCTGACGGTTATGCAAGGGCAACAGGCAAAATAGGTGTATGTATGGCAACAAGCGGTCCCGGTGCTACAAACCTTGTAACAGGTATTGGAACAGCTTATATGGATAGTGTTCCTATGCTTGTAATTACAGGGCAGGTTGTATCAAACTTAATTGGGGGCGATGCTTTTCAGGAAGCTGATATTGTTGGGATTACAAGACCTATTGTAAAGCACAGCTATCTAGTAACTGATGTAAAAGATTTAGCAGATACCATGAACGAAGCTATACATATTGCAACAACAGGCAGACCCGGCCCAGTGCTTGTGGATATTCCAAAAGATGTGTTTGCTGCAAAAGTTAAATATGAACCTGATGTAAAAGTGCATTTAGCAGGCTATCAGCCTAATACAGAAGGGCATCCAATGCAGGTTAAAAAGCTTTTAAAAGCATTAGAAGCTGCAAAAAAACCTGTTATTTTTATAGGTGGTGGAGTAAAAGTAAGTAATGGAGCAACAGAAGAATTAATAAAATTTGCTCATGCAGTAAATGTGCCTGTTGTTTCATCATTTATGGGGCTTAGCGGCTATCCAGCTTCTGACAGTCAATGGATAGGCTGGCTTGGTATGCATGGTAATTATGCTTCTAATATGGCAGTTACTGAGTCTGATTTTATAATAGCTATTGGAACAAGGTTTACAGACCGTTCAACAGGCAGGCTTGACAGGTTTGCAAAAAATGCGCGGATTGCTCATATTGATATTGACCCATCATCTATCAGTAAAACAGTAGATATTGAAATACCTGTTGTTGGTGATAGTTATAATGTGCTGCATATGATAAATAAATATCTTGATGATTATAAATGGGATAAATGCAGACAGGAAAGAGATGAATGGTTTGAAACTGTTAAAGGCTGGGACAGGGAAAAACCTTTCTCATACAAAAACAGCGATAAAGTTATTAAGCCACAGTATGTTATAGAAACATTATATAATGTAACAGGTGGTGATGCAATTATTGCAACAGATGTAGGCCAGCATCAAATGTGGACTGGTCAGTTTTATAAATATAAATTCCCAAGGCAGTTTTTATCATCAGGTGGTATGGGCACAATGGGTTATGGTCTTCCTGCTGCAATGGGTGCAAAAATAGGCAGACCTGATAAAGAAGTATTCTGTGTATCAGGGGACGGCGGTATTTTAATGAATATGCAGGAATTAACTACATGTGTGCAGTATAGAGTAGGAGTGAAGACTGTTATTATAAATAATAAGTTTTTAGGCATGGTAAGGCAGTGGCAGCAGTTATTTTTTAATAAAAAATATTCTGATACATGTCTTGAAGTGCAGCCTGATTTTGTGAAATTAGCAGAAGCTTATGGCTGTATTGGTATGAGGGCAGAAAAACCATCAGATGTGGAAGCAGTTTTAAGGGAATCTCTTAAAATAAAAGACAGACCTGTTCTTATGGATTTTGTATGCGACAGGGAAGAAAATGTATACCCTATGGTGCCAGCAGGTGCATCAATTGATGAAATGATAATAAGGTAAGAGCTATGGAAAAAAGACATATTATATCAGTCCTTGTTGAAAATAAGTTTGGTGTGCTTGCCCGTGTTGCAGGTCTTTTCTCTGGCAGAGGCTACAATATTGAAAGCTTGACGGTAAACTCTACTGATAAACATGATGTATCAATGATGACGATTGTTACATACGGTGATGATAAAATCATAGAGCAGATTATTAAGCAGCTCCGCAAACTTATCAATATATTAAAAGTAAGGGATTTAACATCTTATAACCATATAGAAAGGGAACTTGTGCTTGTTAAAGTATATGTTACTCAGAAATATAGAAGTGATATATATAATATGGTAAATACTTTCCGTGGAAATGTGGTAGATATTACTCCTGAAAGTATGGTGATAGAAATAACTGGTGATAATGATAAACTGCAAGCATTTATTGAGCTTGTCCGTCCTTACGGAATAATAGAATTAATCCGTTCTGGCTGTCTAGCAATAGGCAGAGGGTCTAAGGCAACAAGTGAGATGGATAAAATAAAGCAGGTAAATAACAGTAAGTAATTACAAGCTGATAAAAAGCTGGAAAATATAAAAATGAGGTAAACAAATGAAAGTTTATTATGAAAAAGATGCCAATTTAGGTGCTATCAAAAGCAAAAAAATAGCAGTAATAGGTTATGGAAGCCAAGGTTATGGTCATTCTAATAACTTAAAAGATTCTGGCTGTGATGTTGCTGTTGCATTAAGAAAAGACAGCAAGTCATGGAAAAAAGCAGAAAATGCAGGCTTAAAAGTGATGACAGTATCAGAAGCAGCTGCATGGGCTGATTTAGTTATGATTTTAACACCAGATGAACTTCAAGGTGATATTTATAAAAATGAAATAGCTCCAAACTTAAAATCAGGTTCTTATTTAGCATTTGCTCACGGTTTTAATATCCATTTTGGGCAAATAGTGCCACCTGCTGATGTAAATGTAATAATGATTGCACCAAAAGGTCCGGGGCATTTAGTTCGCCAGCAGTATGAAATAGGAAGCGGTGTTCCATGTTTAATTGCAGTTCACCAAGATGCAACAGGTGATTCAAAAGAAGTTGCACTTGCTTATGCTGCTGCAATCGGTGGAGCAAGAGCTGGTGTTATTGAAACTAGCTTCAAAGAAGAAACAGAAACAGACCTTTTTGGTGAACAAGCTGTATTATGCGGCGGTTTAGCAAAACTTATTCAGTATGGTTTTGAAACATTAACAGAAGCAGGCTATGCACCAGAAATGGCATATTTTGAATGTCTGCATGAAATGAAATTAATAGTAGACTTAATATATGAAGGCGGCATAAAAAATATGCAGTATTCTATATCTAATACAGCAGAATACGGTGGGTTAACAAGAGGTCCGAGAGTAGTTTCTCCTGCTGCAAAAGAAGAAATGAAAAAAGTATTAAGAGAAATCCAAGACGGCACTTTTGCAAAAGAATGGATGATGGAAAACAAAGTAAATGCACCACATTTCCATGCGTTATCAAATATTTCTAACAGCCACCCAATTGAAGAAGTAGGTGAAAAACTTCGCGGCATGATGAGCTGGCTTGGTAAAAGTAAAATAGTAGATAAATCTAAAAACTAAGAATAAAAGTTAGAAAGATTTTACAATAATTAATAGAGTTGGCAGTTTTAGCGACATGAGCGGTAAAACTGCCACTTTGTTTTTATAATTACGGTGAGTAATTATAAAAAGGCTAGGAGGATAAGTCAAAAATTTATTTTTGACTTTTGACATGATGAGCTGGCTTGGTAAAAGTAAAATAGTAGATAAATCTAAAAACTAAGAA
>CAMEZN010000116.1 GCA_945947845.1 uncultured Mucispirillum sp.
TTTTTTAATGATATACCATATATATCTATATATTTCAGACCATTATATAAAATCCCTTCATTAAAGATAACTGCACCATTACTTTTAATATATATTTTATCACTGCTGCATGAAATTGCTTCAATATACCCGGCTTTTCTTTCTGGAATATTAGAAAAAGCATTTTGTATATATGTAAATGAACTGCTGTTTTTATTTTGAATAAGACTGCCATTAGAAGAAAAAAATAAAAGAATTTCTTTATCATTCTTTTTAATTACAGGCAGAGTTTTTTTAATACTTTTTTCAGCCCGCGGAGTAAATGCAGCAAATGAACCATTTTTTACTTCTATTTTCCAAATATTTTCAGGCATTTTTTGTATAGAATATTTACACCCGTTATCACTTAATAAAAGATTAATATTATCATTATCTTTATTAATTAAAAGCGATGATGAAATACACTCATTTTTTTGCTTTAATGCACAAGATGAAACAAAAAAAACTATAAAAAAATATATAAAAAACTTCATATACTTAATACACCAGCCCATGCAGAGCAAGCCCTAAAACAACAGAATAACTATATTTCTCTGTTGGTTTTATTCTACCAGCACTTTCAGGCATAACGATAAAATCCCAAGGGTCAAGGTATTCAACAGGCACTCCATATTTATCATGTAATGCTTTTTCAAGCCCAAAAGTCTGGCAGGCACCGCCAGAAAGATATATATGATGTGGCAGGGAACCACCTCTTAATTGGTAAAATTTTAAAGCATAATCAATTTCTTGTATATATTCTATGGAAAATATCCTATCTAGTGTATTACGAACCTTATCTGGATTACTATATTCATCTGGATTTATTTTAATTTTTTCTGCTGTTTCACTATCAACATCTAAATCATGTTTAACAAGGTCTGTAAAATATTTACCACCACGGCTCACTTCCCTGCAAAAATCAAAAAAACCATTTTTAATAAGGATAACAAATGAACCTATATGACCAACATGTAAAATAAGCTGAGTTTCTAAACTATTTGTTTTCTTTAAAGCTCTAAAAAGACGAACTATTGACATTGCTTTGGCTTCAATAGCATAAGGCTGTAATTTTGCAGATTCCAATACAGATACAAAATCTGTTATTGTATCTTTTTTTGCAGCAGTCATTACAATACTTGTGTGGTTATATAAATCCTGCGAAGGCAGAGCTTCAAAATCCATACACATTTCTTCCGGTTCCACATATACATATTGGTCTGCTATCCAGCGAAACTCCTTTAAATCGCCTAGACTGTCATTATTAACAAGCATTTTTCTTACTATAACTGATGGCCCTTTTAATGCAACAGCTACTGAACGAACAGGAAATGAATCATCAATTGTATCTAAAATTCTGTTAACAAGTTCACCATAATCATTGATTACACCATTTTCTGTAACTACACCGTCAAAAGTCTTATTACGAAGTTTATCAACAACAAACCCTGTTTTTGTTGCACTTAATAATACAGCTTTTATTGCATTTGTGCCTATATCAAGCCCAATGTGGTATTTTTCAGACATTAAAATATACTCTCCATATATTTAATCTATTCAGAAAGTTCTCTAAAAAAACAACTTTTATTTCCAGTATGACAAGCTGCACCAGTTTGATGAACAATATATAAAAGGCAGTCTTCATCACAATCAATCATAACTTTGACTATTTTCTGCAAATGGCCAGATGTTTCACCCTTTTTCCATAAAGATTTCCTGCTTCTTGAATAATAATAAGCATAGCCTTCACTTAATGTTTTTTCTAATGCTTCCTTATTTGCATATGCCTGCATAAGCACTTCATTTGTCTCTGCTTCCTGCACGATAACTGGCACTAAACCTGCACCTTTATCAAAATCAACTTTTATGTTCATAATCCTACTGCCTTAACATATTCTTGGTAAAAGCTCACCGGGTGGTAAATCTATATGACGTTTACCACCTGATATTGTATTTAAAATAACTTTATTATCACTTGTTACTTCACCAATCACAGCTGCTCTTTCACCTTCTTTAACAGACTTTAATGCTTCTAAAACTTTTTCACAGTCATCAGCACCGCATATTATAACAGCAGCCCCTTCATTTGCAACACTTAGTGGGTCAAAACCTAAGGTATCACATAATTCAGCAACCTCCTGCCTTAAAGGAATTTTTTCTTCATCTATTAAAAAACCTTTACCACTTTGTTCTGCTATTTCATTTAACACAGCAGCTAAACCACCCCTTGTTGCATCTCTTCCAAACTTTACATTATATGGGTATACTGCTTTCATCATATCATTAAGACAAGCACAATCACTTGCAATATTCCCAGCAAAACCAAACTGTCCCCTTTCAAGCATAACTGCCATTCCATGACGAGCAATATCTGATGTTATTATAACTTTATCCCCTTCTTTTACAGCAGAAAAGTCATTTAAGTTTTTAACAACCCTGCCCACTCCGCAGGTATTAATAATTACACCATCTATACCGCCACGCTCTACTACCTTTGTATCGCCGCATACTATTTTTACACCAGCTTTTTTTGCTTCCTCTGCTGCACTTTTCACAATTTTTTCTAATTTTTCATAGCTGTAACCTTCTGCAACAACAAGTGCAAAAGAAAGATACAGCGGTTCTGCACCACTAACAGATAAATCATTCACTGTGCCGCATATAGAAAGCTTCCCAATATTACCACCATTAAAAAACTCTGGACGGATAACAAAAGAATCAGTTGTAAAAGCTGAATGAGTGCTTGTTTCTATATGAGAAGCATCACCAAGATTATTTAATATATCGTTATCAAAATATTTTAATATAATATCTTTAATGAAATTAGATGTCTGCTTTCCACCGCCACCAATAGAAAGTGTTACTATTTTATCGTCCATAATAATACACCTATCTTAAAAATTTATAATAAGCTGCACAAGTGCCTTCACCTGAAACCATACATGGCCCAACAGGGTCATCAGGAGTGCATCGTTTAGCAAAAAGTGGACATTCTTTTGGCTTGATTTTACCAGTTAATACCTGCCCGCATTTACAGCCTTTTATTTCAGTAATATTTTTCGGCTTTAATCCAAACCGTTTTAATGCATCATACTCAACATATTCCTGTCTAATTGCAAGGCCGCTTTTTTTAAGTTCACCAAGTCCTCTCCATACAGCATCACTTTCATAAAAAACTTTTGAAAGTATTGCCCTTGCATTAGCATTCCCTTCATCTGGCACAACACGTCTATATTTATTAACTATATGTAAATCCATACTATTTGATTGTTTAACTATTTCATATACTGCATCAAGCATTTCAACAGGTTCAAACCCAGCAACTACTGCTGCTTTGCCGGCTTTGATTAAAGGCTCATATAACTGAATACCTGTTACAGCTGTAACATGACCGGGGCATAAAAAACCATCTAAATGAAGCTCTTTATCACTTAGTATTAAATCAAATGCAGCAGGCATTGTTTTACAAAAAGATAAAACAGATAAATTTTTTAATCCCTTTTCCTTAGCTGCCATGATTAAAGCAGCAATAGTTGGTGCAGTTGTTTCAAAGCCGATTCCTAAAAATGTATAATGCTTATCTGGGTTGTTTTCTGCCAATGCCAATGTGTCAAGTGGTGAATATACCACATTTACATCTGCACCGCGAGCTCTTTTATCAATAAGAGTTTCACCATTACTGCCGGGAATACGAAGTAAATCACCAAAACTTACAACAGAAGCACCACATTCAAGCAGCTCAAAAAATAAATCAATCTCCCCCTGACTTGTAACACATACAGGGCAGCCGGGACCAGAAATAAGCTCCACATTTTCAGGAAGCATACTTCTAAGACCTGAACGAGCTATCGCCATAGTATGAGTGCCGCATACTTCCATTATTTTATATGTTCTAGTAGTATCTGCTTCTTTTTTTATAGACTGGCTTACTTTTAAAGCCGTTTCTCTATCTCTAAATGGAATGTTTGGATTCATCAGTATAGTCCAGTAAAAATTCTAATGTTTCTTTCGCTTCTTTTTCATCTATTTTAGAAATAGCAAACCCAGCATGAACAACTACCCAGTCTCCAACTTTTACATCATCACCTAAAAAGATAGTAGAAATCTCTCTTTTTGTTCCAGCAACATCAACAGTTGCTACATGCATATCTAATTTTTCAATTAAACCCGGAAATCCTAAACACATAATAACTCCCTCTATTTTTTATTTATCTTTTCTTTTATTACTCTTGACAGCTTAATAAATATACCCAGCACCACTCCTGATAAAAAACCACCAATATGTGTCCAGTATGCAACATTGGATATATTTATAAACCTGCTTTTAATACCAATGTATTCCTGAAAAGAATGGAGATATTCATTTAAGTTAAAAAACTGTTCTCCATACCACAAGGAAAGCTGAAATATTAAAAACAGCATAATAATTATAATAGCTGGTATATCTTTTATTATGGCATATATTAATAAAAATATAAATGTTTTTATTTTTGAAAAGGGGAAAAATATTACAAACAATCCCATAATACCAGCAACAGCACCACTTGAACCAATAACTGGATATTCAAGTGAAGGCATCATAAATGCTTCTGTTATTACTGCCATAACACCAATCACTATATATAGACATATAAACTTAACTGTGCCAAGATATTCTTCTACATTTTTACCAAAAATATATAAAAAATACATATTTACAGCAACATGCAGAAAACTGCTGTGTAAAAACATATATGTAAAAAATGACAGCATTTTTTCACTTACACTAACTATTTCAGAAGGCATTGAAAGTTTTAATGGCAAAAAACCATGGTCTGCAAAAAGAAGACCATGATAATTTATGCGGAAATATATATATACAGCTGTATTAATAAATATTAACAGCCATACACCATAAGAAAATCTTGTTACTGGGATATTTGTTTTTAACGGAAACATAGCCCCTCTCATTACTTTGAAGAGTATTATAGTAGTTTGAAAAAATAATTGCAAATATTTTTATAAAAAAAGAAGAAATGAAATACAAAAGGCAGATGATACCATCTGCCATATAATGTGTAATATTGATTGAGTGAAAAAAATATGCTATTTTGTTCTTGTATATGCTACCGGACCGCCTACCCTGCCCCATGGGTCCACATGGAAGAAAAATGAATTTCCACTGCCGTCTTTTACATATACTCTATAAGCCTGCATACCTCTGCCAGCCCTGTTAAAAGATTCTACTGACTCAATATAGTAACCTTTTAAGTTTTGAATATATTTTTCAACAGCATTTTTTGCTTGGTCAGCAGTAACTATTACTGGCTCGCCCATAGCCATACCCTTACCACCTTTGCCTGCTTTTGGCCCATAAAAGCCACCTGTGCATAATGGACAATCAGGATAAGGACAGTTATAATATGCACCATTATTGCTATTTTTATTTTGTGCACCAGTATTTGCCTGAGCAAATACAAACCCTGCCATAACAAAAACCATAAGCAATGATAATACTATCCGTTTCATAATATACCTCCCAAAACTTACATACTTATCTACCTCATCTCTATATTGTATGACAAATTAATAAAGATAAAGTTCTATAAAATTAATATAATTTTAATTATTTTGTGCAGCAGCAGTTAAAGGGCCTCTTGCATAGCCAAAAGGGTTAACAAAATAATACAGCTGATTATTTGCACTATCTGTAACATTTACTCTATAAGCTGTGCCTCTTGGAACCTGCACTTCATCTGTTGATATAATTTTATACCCTTTTAAATCAGCAATAGCTTGTTTAACAATTTCCTCAGCCTGAGCTGCATTAGTAACTGATACTTGACGGTTATTCATCATACCATGTCTCATTTTATGCCCCATACCATGACCATAACCACAACCAGTATTGCAGAAATTATCAGCAATTTCAGCAGTTAAAGGACCTTTTGCATAACCAAAAGGGGTTACAACATAATATTCTGTATTTCCTTCTGCATTTTTAACTGCAATTTTATAACCTGTGCCTCTGCGAAGCTGTATTTCCTCTGAACTTGCTACTGAATATCCTTCTTTTGATGAAATAATACCTTTCACAATATCTTCTGCCTGAGATTTTGATGTAACCTGCACTGCACCATTATTCCAGCAG
>CAMEZN010000117.1 GCA_945947845.1 uncultured Mucispirillum sp.
CTCCTCACCCCGGAGAAAGTGAAAAAGAAGCTGTAAATACACATAAGTTTATAGAAAAATATCTTGATTTTTCACCAGAGCAGGTGCAGATATTTACTCCAACACCATCAACATGGGCAACATGTGCATACTATACTGGGCTTGATGAAAATGGTAATAAAATATATATAGAAAAACAGCTAAATAAAAAAGAAAAATATAAAGAAATTATTATGGGTAAAAGTAAAAACAGTAAAAATAATAAGAAAAAATATTAGGAAAAGTTATATAAATTTTTATACGTTATTATGCAAATACTGTTGTAGTTGTTTTGAGATAACAGCATTATTTGCATTTAAGTTTTCTGTTGATATAATAATATTATTTCCTTTTAACTTTGATGTATTTTGATGACATGTTTGTAGGTGAGAAGGAAGGCGAAGATTTTTTAAATATTGTTTATAATCTATTTCAGCTGGTTTTAATGTTATTATTATCCGTTTATTTGGAGTATTTCTTAAAGATACACCCATTATTAATTCTTTTGGCACAAATAATCTAGCCTGTGAATATGCAGAGTATAAGAATCCAAATTTATCAAATAATATTACTGGTTTATTTCTAAAAACAAGGTTAATTATGCCATATAATGAAGTAATACTTCCTAGAATGAATAAAATAATTGTATATGCAGCTTGTTTATTTGATGATATAAATGATATTCCAGCAGCAAGAAAAGCCAATCCAATAGCTGTATATGAAAGAAAACGCAAAATAGAAGGGTATCTTGCTATTTTACTGTTTTGTTTTTCAACTTCCATTTAAAGAATTCCTTGTTCTAAATATTCTTCTTGAAATTTATTTAGAAGGTCTAAGATTTCTCGTCTATGTGCACTAAGTGTATCCGTCTGAATAATATATGGAGTGCCATAAAGTTTAATATTATGGTGCATTACTTTATATGTTAACTTATTTGTTTGTGTTTCAAGGATACTTTCTGGGTTATTAACCATAACAGCTATATAGTGGTTTCTTTTTTCTCTAATTTCTTGAAACCCAGTGATTTCGTCCCATAAAATCTGTTCAGGAGCACCTACTAATGGGGTAATAACTATGAATTTATGGTTAATTGTTAGAACTGTTTTTTTAAATAAAACCATTTTTAATGCAATTGCAGCAACTCCTGCAAAGCCTGCTAAAAAGATATTACCAACAATCCTATATCCACTTTTTAAAAAATATATACTCAAAAAGGCAAAAAGAAAAGCAGCCAATACATAATAAAATGATTTTATCTCATTTTTATATATTTCATACGACCCATCTGGTAGTGGTTTTAAATGAGATTTTACTTTATGTTCATTTTCATTATTATCACTGCTTATCATATTATCCCTTTACTATTTCAACACTTTCTATCTGTATCAAATATTTAGGCACATCTTGCATATATCCAAAAGAGCCTGTTGGAACAGTTGCTATTTTATCAACTACTTCCATTCCATCGGTAACTTTACCAAAAACAGCATAGCCATAACCTGTAATATCTGGTGAGCGAAAGTTTAAAAAGTTATTATCAACAAGATTTATGAAGAACTGGCTTGTAGCAGAGTTTGGGTCATTTGTTCTAGCCATTGCAATAGTGCCTCTGTCATTTTTAAGCCCGTTATCGCTCTCTATTTTTATAGGTGCTTTTGTTTCTTTTTGATGAAGGTTTTCATCAAAACCACCGCCCTGAATCATAAAACCGTCTATAACTCTGTGAAATATTAGTCCATTGAAAAAGTTATCATTAACATATGATACAAAATTTTCAACAGTTACAGGTGCTTTATCTGGATATAATTCAAGTTTTATTTCACCAATATTTGTTTTCATAAGAATATTTATGTTTTTACTGCTTTGTTTTGTATTTTCTTTTTTTGCAGTTGTTTTTTTACTTGTATTAGTTTTTTTGACTGCTGTTTTTTTATTTTCAGATTTTTTTGCTGTGCTTTTTTTAGCAGCAGTTTTTTTAGCTGTTTTATTTTCTTCCATTATTTAATAACCTTTATACTTTTAATTATAACAGGAGTAAACGGCACATTTTCATGAAAACCTTTTGTGCCTGTTGGAACTTTTACAATTTTGTCAACTATATCCATACCTTTTGTAACTTTACCAAATACAGCATACCCATAACCAGCTGTTGTTTTTGCCTTAAAATCAAGAAATGGGTTATCAACTACATTGATAAAAAACTGGCTTGTAGCAGAATCAGGTATCTGAGTTCTTGCCATAGCAAGAGTTCCTCTAACATTTTTTAATCCATTATCACTTTCTATTTTAATAGGGTTTCTAGTTGCTTTTTCTTTCATATCAGAGTTCATACCGCCACCTTGTATCATAAAACCCGGAATTACTCTGTGAAATATTAATCCATCATAAAATTTACTGTTTACATATTCTATAAAATTAGTAACAGTTATAGGAGCTTTATCTGGATATAACTCTGCTTCTATCTGCCCCATAGAAGTATCAATTAAAACTTTTATAGTTTTTGTTTGAGCCTGTGCTGTAAATGCACCTGCTGTAATAAAAAGAGTAAATAAAATAAATGTAATAAATTTTTTCATATATATCTCTCCATTTTTTAACCTTTACCAAGAGAACGGCATTTTTCGCATACACCAAATAAATTCATATAATGGTTTGTCAGCTTAAATTTATATTTTGCTGCAATCTGCTCTTGCAGTTCTTCTAAGTCTGGGTCATTAAATTCAATATTTTTTCCGCAAACAACACATATCAAATGGTCATGATGAGTTTTACCCATAATAGCTTCATAATAGCTTTTTCCATCACCAAACCTTACTTCTCGGACAACACCTGCCTCTATAAGCAGTTTTATTGTTCTGTAAATCGTTGCAAGCCCAATATTGGGGTCAATTTCTTTTGTAATAGCATAGAGCTTATCAATATCAATATGGGAATCATATTTCATAAATTCATCAAATATAACCTGCCTTTGATTTGTAAGCCTAAGTTTTTGTGTAGCAAGAAATGTTTTAAAGTATTCTCTACTTTTATCTAGTTCTTTATTCTGCATACATTACTCCAAGTTAATTATATAAAATAAACTAAAATATAAATATTTGCAAAAGATTTTTTATTTTTTTATAAAAATAGCTGTTAAAATAATAAAATATTTATATATAGCAATATGTTATAAAAAAGTTTGAATCAGTGTAAAAAAAAGCTTGCAAAATATAAAATTATTATATATAACTACATTCTCACATATAAGCGCCCATAGCTCAACTGGATAGAGCATTTGACTACGGATCAAAAGGTTGTGGGTTCGATTCCTGCTGGGCGCGTTACTAAAAGCCTTGATTATTCAAGGCTTTTTTCTTTTTTAATAGTCATTCTTAATATGTCTAATGTTATTTTTGGTATAGTTTGGGTCAAGTTTTATCAGATAAGCTGTTGATATATATTTTTCAGCTGTAATATATATAAGTTTCTTATTATTATATTGTTTATAATCATAGACCATATCATTTTTTAAAACAAGATAAATATGTAACAAAAAATCTTGTTTATTTATATTTTATATTCACTTTTGAAATATTTTAATGTATAGACTATATTAATTTCTATTTTTAAGGATAGTATTATGTTTAGTAAAATCAAAAATATTATTACATGGCCATTTAGGGTTGATAACAGGAGCTTATCAGATATTGGTTTTATAAAGTCTTTTTTAATAGCTGTTATTTTAACAGCTGCATTATTTTCTCTCTATAAATCAGCTACATATTATTATGATATTTATTATCTGCCAATAGATGCAAAAATGGCGGTAGATGATTATTTTGTTCAAGATAATTATAATGTTTTACGTGGTGTTTATATTGAAAATGTTAGAGTGGTATCAGCAGCAGTTAACCTGCATTTTAATAGTATCAAGGAAAAGCCACAGATAGTAACTATTATAGAACCACCGTATACAACAGAAGACTTTGTTGTAGAAAGGGCAAATCAGCTGTTTAATGAGATAGGAATTGGAAATGCAGAGTATAATAATGGTGTGTTAATATATATTTCAGGTAATAGAGATTTTTCTTTTAAAATAGAAGTTGGTTATGGGCTTGAAGATGTGATTACTGATAGTAAATCAGGTATGATTATAGATAAGGCTTTTGAGCAGATAGGTGGAAAAGATAATCTAAATCAAGATAATTTAAATAAGGTTTTATTATACATATTCAGCGAAATTGCAAATATTGTTGCTGAAAAATATAATGTTGATATCTCAAAAGATTTAAATGTATCAAATTATAAGAATATTGTTTATTATGAACCATTAGATAATTTAGGGCTGTTTTTAAAATATTATACAATTATATTAAGTGCCTTTATACTGCTTTTACTTTTTTCTAAAAGATATTTGATTATGATAGCATTATTACCATTGCTTATTTTAACGATTATTTTCATGCTTTTCGGTGATGTTTTCTTATTATTGATAGTTTTTATTTTTCACCCTATTATATATACAGTATATCTTGCTGGACCTGATAAAAAGAAGACTGTTAAGATTAATAAAAGTAATAATATAAAATCTGATAATACAGATACGGCAAATAATACAGATACAGCAGATAATACAGAGATATTAGATAAGGTAAACAACGACAGTAATACAGATACTGTTAAAAAGGCAGTTGAAAGCAATCCTGTTAAACATAATCTTTTAAAGCTTACATTTATTCCATCAAGAGTAAACTATGATTATAAGAATATGCCATATCAGTTTGTTTTATTTTATACTGTTGTATTATTAATTCTTTCTTTTTACTTTTTAAGTTCAATATATAATATTAATTATAATTTAATTAATGAAGAATTTATCAACCCCAAAGAAGCGACAGTTAATGAGAAATTAAGATTTTATACAAATATAACAGGTATTGGTGGATATGAAAAACAAGATTATAATACATATATTTTAGATAATACTTTTGATAAAGAACTCTATGGTATTAATTATTTATTTCAAAAAAGTGAATATAAGCCTAAAATAGTTGCAGTGTTTAATAGATTAGATAATTATTCCAGCCCTTTATCAGCAGAACAGTTATACACTAAATATAAGCTTGATAAGCTGGAAAATAAGAATGGATTATTAATTGTTTATACATATAATTTGAATACATTTGAAAGCAATATGGACATTATTGCAGGTGATGGATTAAAAAATATTATAACACAATACGATATTGAAGAAATTAAAATGAATGCTTTAAAACATTCTTATAATCCAATCTATGAATTAAATATAGATAATTATACTATTATTAAGGAACCAGATGATTATTTAGCAAATATGATAGACAGCAGTGTTGCAAAAGCAGAGAAAATTTTAGGGCAGGATATAAATAAAGAAAATACAGAAAATGCAAAAAAAAATATAGATACAGCTTTAAAGATTTTAAATTTAAATGGCGATTTTGCTCGTGTGAATTTAATTATGACATATAAAATGAATGGGAATTGTGTAAAAGTTTTACAAGAAGCTGTTGAGCAGTCTGCAAATATTATTGCAAAAGCATATAAAATCAATTTAGATGATAATGAACTTCTTTCATATTATAATTATCCATATAAATTAGAAATGTCTAGTGAATGTAAAGATTCAATATTTACATTAGTTGTTACAGTTTTATTGTTTTTAGTGGTTTTAGTTTTATTAATAATATTTAAATCACTACTAAAACTTGCAATATATGGGTTTATGGCATCTGCTTTATTATTTATGTTTTATTATGATGATAGTGTTGTATCTATTTTATTACTCTTAGTCATTGTTGTATTAATGGGTATTTTAGTATTTAAAAATAATACTTCTGGTGGTGGAAGAAGCGGTTTTAGTTTTAGAAGTTCTTCTGGTGGGAGAAGTTTTTCCAGCAGCAGAAGGTCATCATCTGGTTTTGGTGGTTTTTCTCGCAGCAGAAGCAGCAGGTCATTTAGAGTCTGCGGTAGAAGTGGCGGCGGTTGTTCGTTTAGAAGATAATTTATTTATTGAATAAGATATATATTTATTGTAATGT
>CAMEZN010000118.1 GCA_945947845.1 uncultured Mucispirillum sp.
ATATGTAAGCCGTATGAGTCAGATAAAGGAAAGATTTATGACTGTTTATGAAGATAATGCTCTTTATAAACTAGATTTTACTACACAGGATATTAATATATATCGTCAGGGGCAGACTCAGCAGACAATCAGTGAAAAAGAATTAAGATATAAAAATGAATTTATCCAGGAAAGATTATTCGTATATAAGGAAAACCCATTAAAAAGTGAAATAATGCATTTTATTAACTGTGTTACTGGTAAAACAAAAAGAACAGTTACAGTTGAGCATGATTTACTTTCATTAAATGTTGCTCTTAAAACAGATGAACTTTTACGAAAAGGTATATTTGGGCAGATAGAGTTATAGTAGATATATGGAGCAAAATAATCAGGCACCAATACAAGCCGGCATTTATTCAAAAGCAAAACCAGATAAAAAAATATTAGCTGATGTTGCTTTTGGATATTATATCAGCAAAGAAATAGGCAGAAATGATGCAGGACAGACAGTTGTTGTGAAAAATAATTCTATAATGGCAGTAGAAGCATTTGAAGGAAGGCTTGAAACTATCAGCAGAGGCTGTCATTTTGCAAACGGCAAGGCGGTAATAGTTATTTCTGGCAAACATTCTAAAAGTGATGAAAGTATAACACCATTAGTAGATGTTATTCTTTTAAAATATGCTGTTGAATGTGGCTGTAAAGCTGTTGCTGTGGAAGCAGAAAAAGTTAATTTGTTAAATAGTAAAGAATGTATTGATTATGCAGGTAAAAGCGGGCTTGTATTTTTTGCATTTAATGGCACTGATTTATTAAGGTATTTGAAAAAAGGCAGCTAATGGATATATTATCAATTATTTTTATATGTATTATTGGTTTGGTATTTGGCAGTTTTATGAATGTATTAATAATGCGAGTTCCAAAGAATATAAGCATTATAAAGCCGTCATCATTTTGTCCGCAGTGTATGGAAAATATAAAGTGGCGGGATAACATTCCAGTAATCAGCTATATATTACTTAAAGGAAAATGCAGATACTGTAAAAAAAGTATACCTATAATGTATCCACTTACAGAGATTCTTACATCACTTTTATTTGTGGTAATATATTTAAAGTTTGGTCTTAATTTAATGTTTTTTAAGTATGTAATATTTATCTTTTTAGTGCTAGTAATATCATTGACAGATATCTATACATCAGCTAGTGATTTTGAAACTGGAATGATACCAACTGTTTATATTGCTCTTGGTATTTTTGCCGGGCTTGTTTTTGGTTTGCTTGAAGGTTTTTTTGCATATTATCTGGCAGGTATTGCAGCAGGATATTTAGTTCTTTTTTTCCCAGCCTATATTTACTCTAAAATCAGGCATAAGGAAGGTATGGGGGAAGGAGATTTTATGTTTTTTGCGATGATTGGTGCTTTTACTGGTCTTGGTTCAATACCAGCTGTCTTAACATTTGCAGCATTTTTTGGAATTACTGCTGGTATAGTGGTAATTGCAGTAACAAGAGATAAAAATTATCCGATACCATTTGCTCCAATGCTTGGAGTATCGGCTATAATATATGTATTTTTTGAGGAACTGCTTAATAGTTATAATTGGGGCAGTTTTATAATAAATTAATATAGTGAGGATTGCTCATGCAGGATATTGAAAGCCAGTTAGAGCTCATAAAACGAGGCACAGCAGAAATTATTTCAGAAGAAGACTTAATAGCAAAATTAAAGCAAAATAGACCTTTAAATGTTAAAGCAGGCTTTGACCCAACAGCACCAGACTTGCATTTAGGACATACAGTAGTATTACAAAAAATGAAGCATTTTCAAGAACTAGGTCATAATGTAACATTTTTAATCGGTGATTTTACTGGTATGATAGGCGACCCTACTGGAAAATCTGAAACAAGAAAACCTTTAACAAAAGAGCAGGTTCTTGCTAATGCAGAAACATACAAAGAACAGGTTTTTAAAATATTAGACCCAGAAAAAACTAAAATCTGTTTTAACTCTGCATGGCTTGAACCATTAACTATGAAAGAAACTTTATCTTTAATGGCAAAATTTACAGTAGCTAGAATTATAGAGCGAGATGATTTTCAAAAAAGATATAAAGCAGGCGAACCTATTGGTATGCACGAATTTATGTATCCAATAATGCAGGGGTTTGATTCTGTAAATATGAATACAGATATAGAGCTTGGCGGCACAGACCAGAAATTTAATCTGCTTGTAGGCAGGGATTTATTAAGGCAATATGGCAAGGAAGCTCAGGTTGCTATAACTATGCCTATTATTGAAGGGCTTGACGGAGTTCAAAAAATGAGTAAATCCCTTGGAAACTATGTAGGGATTTCTGAAAGCCCAAAAGATATGTTTGGAAAGCTTATGTCTATCACTGATGAGTTAATGTTTAGGTATTATACTTTATTAAGTGATATGAGCTTGAAAGACATTGAGAAAATGAAGCAGGATATAGAAACTGGTGATTTTCACCCGATGACTGCAAAGAAAAATTTAGCAAGAGAAATAGTTTCCCGTTATCACGGCACAAAAGCAGGTATTGAAGCAGAAGAAGAGTTTGTCAGGGTATTTTCTAATAAAAATATACCAACAGATATTCAGGAATATAAAATACAGGGCTGTTTTTTAGACATTATACTTGCCTTGAATTTTGCATCATCAAAATCAGAGGCAAGAAGGCTTGCTGAGCAGGGCGGTATTCACTTTGAAAATGAAAAAGTGTATGATTTAACTCTTATACCAGACCATGAGGGTATATTAAAAGTAGGCAAAAGAAAGTTTGCTAAATTAATAAAATAAACTAATCTAGGCAAAATATACTTGTAATGATTATCTTAATATGATAAAAAGACGGGTGATGTTTAGATTATATAGATTAAATAAAATCTAATTTATAATTTTTAGCTTTATAGCAGGAGGCAATACTGTGGCTATAGTTAGGCCTTTTAAAGGCGTAAGGTATAATACTGAACAAGTGTTATTAAAAAATGTTATTACACCACCATACGATGTTATTACACCAGAGATGAGAGCAGCTTATGTGGCAAAATCGCCATACAATGTAGCATTGATTGATTTACCTGTTGGTGAAGATGACAGATATGCTGTTGCTGGTAACCTTTATCGTAAATGGAAAGATGAAGGAATATTAGTTAAGGATAAAGAAAAATCTTTCTATCTTTATGAGCAGGTGTATGAATACGGCGGCAAAACTTATATCCGTTCTGGTTTTGTTGGAGCATTAAAATTATCAGAATTTGGTAAAGGTCAAGTTTTCCCACATGAAAAAACACTTTCAGGTCCAAAGGCTGATAGATATGAGCTTATGAAAGCATCAAAAGCTAATTTTTCACAAATATTTGGCTTATATCAGGATAATGAAAACAGACTTTCAGCATTATTTAATGATGTTAAAAAAACAATGCCTTCCGCATCAGCAATTGATGAAGCAGGAGTAAAACATTCTGTCTGGGCTATATCTGATGAAGAAGATATTACTAAAATAGAAAGCTTTATGAGAGATAAAGCTATTTATATCGCTGATGGGCACCATAGATATGAAACTGCATTAAAATATAGAGATGATATGCGGGCTCAGGAAGGTTTGACAGAAGGCGAAGAACGTAACTATGATTATGTTATGATGATGTTTGTTAACTTTATGGACGAAGGATTAAAAGTTTTCCCTACTCATAGAGTTATAGATGTGGCAGATAATTTTGAGGACAAAGATTTTCTTGAATATGCTTCATCATTATTTGAAATAAATACATTAGAATCACGAGAAAGTGCAGAGAAATTTTTAAAAGATAATATACAAGTTCCGGGAGCATGGGTATTTTACGGCAAACAAGGTATATACAGTATGAGTTTATTACAAGAAGCACAAGAAAACCAGCACCCAGTATATAGAAAAGTAAGCACTTATCTTTTAGAAGATTTAGTATTAAAAGGCTATTTTAAATACAGCGACGAAAGATTACTTGCAAAAGCAGGAATACATTTTATTCAAAGCTGGGAAGAAATAGATGAATATAAAAAAGACCATTCAGCTGTTGCATTTATATTAAACGGGGAAAATATGGAATCAATCAGAGATGTTTCTGAAAACGGACTTGTTATGCCTCAAAAATCAACTTATTTCTATCCAAAATTAGCAACAGGATTATTATTTAACGATTTATAAAATTAAACCCTGCTTATTGAGAGTAAGCAGGGTTTTTTATTACTGTTCGGATTTTCCTTTAATAAATGCAGGTATTATAAATAAAAGAATTGTAAATATAGGTATTAATATAAAGTCTTTCATTTCTGTAACTCTAACTACTGTAATAAGTATAATATAGACTGTAATAATAGTTATCATAATAGAAGATTTTACTTTAAAGCTTTCTGTTATATCATTCAGTCGTAAAATTAATGTGGATAAAAGCAGAGGAATAGTAAATGTTGAACATATAATTAAACAGCTTATAAAAAACATAAATTCATTAGAAAATTCAAAGGCAAATGGCGGTGTGCTTTTAGTTATAGCTATATTTTCAGTTCCTAAATTATTTCTATAAAATATTCTTAATAGTTTAATTATTTGATATGACAACAAAGCTGTTAAAGCAGGTAATAAAACTGATAAAATACAGTATTTAATATACTGTGCTCTATTAATAGATGCTTCAAAATTTAAAGTAATGATATAATTAAAAATTTTTATTAAATTCAGCCTTTTATTATCTTCATTTATAATTTCTTTATTATTTTTAGAAACTGGCAAAATTAACCCTGCTAAAAATAAGAATGGAAAATATAACAAAAAAATTATCAGAATATACCTTTGAAAGTGATTATTTATTGAAATGTCAAAAATAGATATAGTCATTATTATAAGTATATAAGGAATTAAAAAAGATAATATAAAGGCTGGAATAGGTGTAAGAATAGTATTTTTTAACCTGTTAAAAGTTGCAATTAATAATGTTGGGGTAAGCAGCACTATGAATATAAGTATTATTGGATTAAAGCTGAATAATACAACAACCAAAGACAAGATAAATAGAGAGAAAAAAACACCTAAAAATGTAAAATATTCTTTTTTTGTTACAGGATTATTATCATATAAATCTATTATGTGTTTATATAAGTTATTATTATTCATATTATATCCTTTTTTGATAAGATAATGTATTAAATATAATAAAATTTTTCAACTTTTAAAATAATATTATTGATTTTAATTTCTATATAGGTTATCTTTTATAGTCTATAATTTAAAAAAGTTCAATATATAATGGAGGAATAACACTATGGCAGGACATAGTAAGTGGGCGAATATTAAGCATAGAAAAGAAGCTCAGGATAATAAAAAAGGTAAAATTTTTACTAAAATAGCAAGAGAATTAACAGTTGCTGCAAAAATCGGCGGTGGCGACCCAGCATCTAACTCTCGTCTTCGTTTAGCTCTTGATAAAGCTCGTGCAGCAAATATGCCAAAAGATAATGTTGAAAGAGCAATCAAAAAAGGAACAGGGGAAGGTAACGACCAGGTATTTGAAGATATTACTTATGAAGGATATGCTCCCGGCGGTGTTGGTATTTTAGTAAAAACTCTTACTGATAATAGAAACAGAACTATTATGGAAGTGCGAACTGTTATTACAAAAAGAGGCGGCTCTATGGCAGAAGCTGGTTCAGTTGCATGGCAGTTTGAAAATAAAGGTATTATAGAAGTGCCAGTTACAGCCTGCTCAGAAGATGATATTATGAACCATGCATTAGAAGCAGGTGCAGAAGATGTAGTTACAGACGGCGATATCTATTCTATTACAACAGAGCCTTCTGAGTTTGAAAATGTTAAAAAACACTTAGAAGAAAATAATATTCAGATAGATTTTGCAGAACTTTCTATGAAACCTAAAACTACAATAGATGTAGAAGGGGAAGCGGCTAAAAAATTAATTGCTCTTGTTGAAGCATTAGAAGATTTAGATGATGTTCAGGAAGTATACGGCAATTATAAAATAGATGATTCTGTATTAGAAAAATTATACTAAGAAATTTTGAAGCTCTT
>CAMEZN010000119.1 GCA_945947845.1 uncultured Mucispirillum sp.
ATATGATTTTTTACTTATCTCGTCATTTTGCTATAAATTATCTCGCCCCGATATATATATGGGTTTGTATCCTGTGCATAGATAATTATATCTGATGTTCCTTTTCTTTTACCCGGCCTTAATGTAGCATTTACTCTTAAATTCATAAAACTATTTAATAATAAAAGCCGTCTTTCCAATGTTTTTGTATTCAGAACAATACCAGACTGCAAAGGTTTTAAATATTTTAATATAAATTCCTGTTTATAATCTGAAAGTCCTTCAACTATAACTTCCCCTATTTCTCCTTCAACAATTGATATATTTATAGTGCTTTCATTTACTATCTGAGGTGGAATATAGGCATAACTTATTATATATCCATTTTGTCTATAATATTTAGTAACTTTTTCTGCTGCTTCATTTATCTGAGATAATGTAAGGTTTTGCTCAACATAATCAATAAGCAGCATTTGAATATCTTTTTTATCAATAACTCTGTTTCCAGTAATTTCAAATTTTGATACATATACAGTATCTGATGAAGTTTCTTTTGGAAGATTGTTTAATAATTCTTTTTCTGTGATAATGTCAGCATTTTTATCTCTTGGAAAAGGTGTATTACGAAAATCTTTTTCAAAACTATCATTAATTGCACCACTTATACCTAACTGCGATTGACCATAACTTAATCCTGAAAAACAAAGAATAAATGCAACTACTGGTAAAAATAACCGTTTTATCATTAATATCGCCCCAAATCTGGTTAGTTTTTAAAACTTTTTATACATATCAAAAATTTATATATAACTAACCTAAGATAAACAATTTTTACTATTTTATCAATATAAATATATTAATATATAAAAATTAAAGATACGATATATTTATCGGCAGATGATAAAATATATTAAGAAATAAAAAGGTGGAGAATTTATCTCCACCTAAATAATATTTTATATTTTTAAAAGTTAAATTAATGTATTATATTTCTTTTCTGGTAATTGCTAAATTTTTCTGAGCAACACTCATTAAAAGTTTAATACGGTTTAACTGGTTTACTTCACTAGCACCCGGGTCATAGTCTACTGCTGCAATATTAACATTATCATAAGCTACCCTTAATGCTTTCATAACTCCCTTGCCAGTAACATGGTTTGGAAGACATGCAAATGGCTGAACACAAAGTATGTTACCTACTCCACCTTCAATTAATTCTACCATTTCAGCAGTTAAAAGCCAGCCTTCACCAGACTGATTGCCCAGAGATACAATTTTTTCTGCTAAATGAGCAAGTTCAAAAATATCTGGCATTGCATCAAAATGTTTACTTTTTCTTAATGCTTTCCGCATAATATTTCTTTTTCTTTCAATCATCCAAATAATGTATCTTGCAACATACTTACGGATTTTAGACCCTGCCATATATTTGCTTCTATATATATCATCATATGCACTATAAAGCACAAAGTCCATAAAGTCTGGCACAACAGCTTCACCGCCTTCCCTTTCAATAACTTCAACAGCTTTATTATTTGCATCAGGGTGGAATTTAATTAATATTTCTCCAACAATACCTACTCTTGGTTTTCGTGTTTCATTCATTGGTATATTATCAAATTCTTCCACAATATCATACACATCTTTTTTAAACTGCCGCCAGTTATAATTATAAACATTCCTAGCACAAATATCAGCCCACTTATTATACAATGCTTCTGTTTCACCTTTTACTTTTTCATAAGGACGGCATCTGTATAACATTCTCATAAGCAGGTCGCCATATAATATACCCATAACCATTCTTCTAACCATAGGCATAGTAACTTTAAAACCTTCATGAGCTTCCATACCATGCAGGTTGAAAGAAAGAACAGGAATATGGCTTAATCCAGCTCTATTTAAAGCATTTTTAAGCCAGCCAATATAGTTTGTAGCACGGCAGCCGCCAGCTGTCTGAGAAATAAGCACAGCAACTCTTTCTGTATCACATTCAGGCGACATAACATAATTTAATAACTGTCCAACCGCAACAATAGCTGGAAAACAAGCATCGTTATTAATATGTTTTAAACCACATTCAATATCACTTCTATCAGTCGTTTCTAAAACTTTAACTTTATAACCTTCTGCAACTAATGCTTCCTTCATTAAATGTATATGGATTGGAGAAAGCTGCGGTATAATAATAGTATGTGTATCTTTCATTTCTTTTGTAAATTCTGCACCTTTTTTAGCTGGTGTAAAACTTCTGCTAATACCACGTTTTTTTCTGTCCTGAATAGCAGCCATAAGAGAACGAATACGAATACGAACTGCTCCTAAGTTACTACCCTAATCTATTTTTATAACAGTATAAAGTTTATCATGTCTGTTTAATATATCATAAACTTGTTCAGTAGTAACAGCATCAAGACCACAGCCAAAAGAGTTAAGCTGTATTAATTCAATATTATCATGTTCTGCTACAAAACTTGCTGCTTTATATAATCTTGAATGGTATGTCCATTGGTCCACAGCATTCATAGGTCTTTCAACAGTTGCAAGATGAGCAATAGAATCCTCAGTTAATACAGCAATCCCATTAGATGTAATCAGTTCAGGAATACCATGGTTAATTTTAGGGTCAATATGATATGGTCTTCCAGATAAAACAACTCCTTGAATACCATGTTTTTCAATATATGCTAATGTTTCTTCACCTTTTTCACGAATATCTTTTTTAAAGTTTTTCATTTCTGCATCAGCTTTTCTAGCGGCTATTCGCACTTCCTGCTCTGGAATATCAAATTCCTTAAACATCTGCACAAGTGAATTTTCTAAATATTTATAATCATTTAAAGGCAAAAATGGACCCATAAATTCTACTTTTTCATTTGCAAGTGCATCAACATTTAATCTAATAACTTCTGGATAACTGCACACAACAGGACAGTTATAGTTATTATCAGCTCCTTCCTCATGCACTTCTTTTTGAATACATGGATAGAAAATCCTTTTTATGCCTTTACTGATTAAATTCATAATATGACCATGAACTATTTTTGCAGGGTAACATACAGTCTGAGAAGGAATAGTTTCAAGACCAGTATTAAATAATTCTTTTGATGATTTATCAGATATTTCAACTCTAAAACCAAGGTTTGTAAATAATGTAAACCAAAATGGATAGTTTTCATATATATTTAATACTCTAGGTATACCTACAACACCACGAGGAGCATTCTCTTTATTTAATGGAATATAATACTCAAAAAGCCGCATATTTTTATACGCATAAAGATTAGGAAGTTTATTAGCTTCTTCTACTTCCTGCACACCTTTTTCGCATCTGTTACCAGTAATATAACGTTTTTTATTACCACCAAACTTATTAACTGTAAGAAGACAGTGGTTAGAACAGCGTTTACATCTAACATTAACAGATTCCATTTGAAAGCTTTCTATTGCATCAGCTTTAATAATAGTAGAATGTTTACCTTCTTCACTTCTTTCTTTTGCAATTAATGCTGAACCAAAAGCACCCATATGGCCTGAAATTGCAAATCTAGTAACTTTACTTCCAACAGAAAGTTCAAATGCTCTTAAAACTGCATCATTAAAAAAAGCACCACCTTGCACAACTACATGTTCTCCTAAATCTTCCACACTGCTCATTTTAATAACTTTATATAGTGCATTACGAACAACTGAATAAGAAAGACCAGCAGAAATATCACTTACTGATGCACCTTCTTTTTGTGCCTGCTTAACTTTTGAGTTCATAAACACTGTGCATCTTGAACCTAAATCCACAGGGTGTTCTGCTTTAAGTGCAGCTGATGCAAAATCTTGAACTGTTGATTGCACTGATTTTGCAAAGTTTTCTATAAATGAACCGCAGCCAGAAGAACAAGCTTCATTTAAAACTATCTTATCTATTGCACCATTACGAACATACATACATTTCATATCCTGCCCGCCTATATCTAATATAAAAGATACATTTGGCACAAAATATCTTGCTGCTGTAAAATGGGCAACTGTTTCAACTTCACCTTCATCAACACCAAGAGCAGCTTTAATCAAACCTTCGCCATACCCTGTAATACAAGAATTTGCAATATAAGCTTTTTCAGGCATTGCAGCATAAATTTTTTCTAATACAAGCAAAACAGATTTTACTGGGTTACCAAGGTTTGATGAATATGATTCAAATAATAAATTATCATCTTTATCAATTAATATTGCTTTTGTTGTTGTTGAACCAACATCTAAACCAAGATAGAGCTCTCCTTCTGCATTAGATAACTCTTTTTTATTTAATACGCCTTCTTTGGAATGACGTTCTTTAAAATCTTCATAATCTTTTTCTGATTCAAAAAGACGAGGAAGCTGCTCTATTTCACTTTCTACTTTTGTATTTTGCAGTGCTTCAACTTTATCTATAATAGATTTAAAAGAAACTTCCTTACTATTTTTAGAAACAAGAGCAGCACCCATAGCCACAAAAAGCTGTGGATGTTCTGGGAAAATAACTTCATTTGGAGTTAATGATAATGTTTCAATAAACCGTTTACGAAGTTCTGATAAGAAGAATAAAGGTCCACCTAAAAATGCCACATTACCAGAAATTGTTCTACCGCATGCAAGCCCGCCTATTGTCTGGTCAACAACAGCCTGAAAAATAGAAACTGCAATATCTTCTTTTGCAGCCCCTTCATTTAATAATGGCAGCACATCTGTTTTAGCAAATACACCGCATCTTGCAGCAATAGGATATATAGTTTTATAATTCTTAGCCATTTCGTTAAGACCTGCTGCATCAGTTTGTAATACAACAGCCATTTGGTCAATAAATGCACCTGTGCCGCCTGCACATGTTTCATTCATTCTTTGGTCTATACCATTATCAAAAAAAGTCAGTTTAGCATCTTCACCGCCAAGCTCAATTGCTACATTTGTTTCAGGGATTTTTGTTTTAATACATTCAGTAGATGCAATAACTTCCTGAATAAAATCAACCCCAAGCCATTGCGATACAGAAATACCACCAGAACCTGTTACATTAATAGTTATATATGCATCTGGAAATTCTGCATAAGCTTCTCTTATTAATGCAGTTAATGTGTTACGCATATCAGATAAATGTCTTCTATACTGATGATAAAGCATATTATCATTTTCATCAGTAATTACGATTTTGATTGTAGTAGAACCAATATCAAGCCCCATATGATAAACTTTCTTATTCATATTACGCCTCATAAAAAATAAAATAAAAAAATAAAAAATAATAAAATAAAAACATAAAAATACCAAAAAGGTATTATTTAAAATATATGATTTTACATGTATTGTCAAATAAAAAAAATAGACATATTTTAATATTCTGTATATATCAAAATATACTTTAAAAAACAAGAAATTTTATGTATAAGGGATTGATTTCTTCTTAAAAATATTTAATGCTTACAATCAATCTTTTCTATATGATTTTAAATCAACTATACTTGCTGGTGCATGTTTTGCTGACCATTTATATACTAATATTTCAGCAGAATATTTTTGTTCTGGATTACCACCATAGAGCCTATTTGTATATGAAATCATAATGAGTTTAGTTTTATCTTGTGATAAATCTATACATTCATACGGTTCAGCTGGTAAATCTTGTATATTTCTACATGATATATCAGTTATGAATACATTACTTTCTGAAATAATTAATAATTTATTATCTGGCAGGCTGTCAAAACTTAATGCCTGATATATTACTGGGGAAGGATTATATGCTCTTAAACTATCACCTTCTTCTTCATCTTTTAATAAAGCATATTTAAGATTTGCTTCTTTATCAAAAATCATTAAGCCGCCTATATCTGAAAAAGAACTTGCTATTGTCCCCCATATTCTGCCAGCAGCTATACCAATACTAAAAAATCCATATCTTTGAAAGTGAGTATATACTTGTTCATTGTTCTTATGATAAACAGCAAGCCCACCCTTTTCTTCTTCACTGCAATCTGTTGCAACAGCAATCATAGAACCATCATCAGATACAGCAACTCCAAGCCAGTCTATTAAATCATCAGTAAATTCAAAACTACAT
>CAMEZN010000120.1 GCA_945947845.1 uncultured Mucispirillum sp.
CTCTGCTACCATTTTCATAGCCTGAGTAATCTCATCTATATCTTTACCCTGAGCTAAAAGCTTACCTACACTATAATTTCTTGACTGCTCACCAGTGCATGTTAATACTAAATCACCAAGCCCAGAAAGACCAACAAATGTTTCTCTTTTTGCACCATAAGCAAGCCCAAATCGTGTAATCTCAGCCAGACCCCTTGTGATTAATGCTGCCCTTGCATTATTATCAAGCCCCATACCATCACTTATTCCTGTTGCAATGGCTATTACATTCTTAACAGCTCCGCCAACTTCAAGCCCTATCATATCATCGCTTGTGTATACCCTAAAATATTCACAAGATAATGTTTCCTGCCACCATTTAGCAAGAGAAGCTGAGTATGATGCAATAGATACTGATGTTGGTTTTTGCTGAGCCAGCTCTTTTGCAAAAGAAGGACCAGAAAGCACAGAATATTTTGCTGTAACTTCATTGGATATAACAGAAAGCATTAACTGACCTGTTGATATTTCCACCCCTTTTGTTGCAAGCAGAATATTTTTGCCAGATAAACTTTTCGCATAAGTTTTTGCCATACTTCTTGTAAACTGAGAAGGCACTGACCATATAATATATTCTGCATCACAATTTTCTATTTCGTCCATTGGTTTTGCTGATACATTTTTAGGAAGTAATAAATCTGGTAAAAATACAGGGTTTACATGAGCTTCATTTATAGCTTTTATAATCTCATCTTCTCTAATATACATTACTACTTCTCTGCCGTCTGATGCAGCAAGTGTTGCTAATGCTGTTCCAAAACTACCGCCACCTATAACTGCTACTTTGTTATTCAATTTATTCCTCCAAAACATATAAGTAGTATTTTTAAAAATATGAAATGATTATAATAATATTTTACAAGAAAATAAAGAGTTATTAATATTTATAAGGTCTTTTTTTTATAGATACTATATAACATATTGATATATAAGAATAATATATGATTATATTTTATAAAAAAACCTTACAGATAATTTTCATATACTGTAAGGCTTAATAAGAAAAGAAAATATGTTTATTTGCCTGTAAAAGCAAAAATCTGCTTTATAATATTTTTATCAACATATAAAACTCTGCCTTTTAATGGCATTAAAAATTTATCCTGCATATCAGGCATTGAAAAGAAATATCTTGTAACTCCCCGCCTGTTTACTTTCATTGTAACAGTAGCAGTAGGTCTTTGTGGAAGTTTGATATGCTGTTCTTCTTCTACAAATCCAGAAGCCTCAGCAGAAAGCAGTGTTTCAATAAAATGCTGAGCTTTTTCTTCTTTTATAAAAGTTTTACCTTCCAACATCCAGCCATTTTCTGTGCGGTGGAGAGTAAAATAATCACTGCCTAAACTTGCTTCTACACTTTTTATCTGCGGATAATAAGCTTCAAAAATAATAGTGTCTGAAAAACTTGTTACATCTTTTGGAAGAAGGCTTAATGCACCAGAATGGACTACTAAAATCTCAGGGTCGCCAGATTTAGTAATATAAACATAATCTTCATCATGCTCTACCCTGTTACCAATAGCAATAGTTATAATTTTGCCTGCATAATCTAATATTAAATAACCGTTGCTGCCAATATTAAATTCCGGGTCATCATGAGAAGCTGCTAACCTTTCATCAACATTTAAATCTCTCAATCTGTTTAAAAGTTTAGTAACTTTTGATTTATCTGCTTCCCAGTCAGAATCTATAACATACCATACACCGTTTCTTTTCTCTAATTGCAGGCTGTATGCTGATGTTTTATATTCCATAGCAGTAATACCTGACGGGTCTGGCAGAAGTTTTTTAAAAACTTTACCTTTAAGCCTTCTGTAAGGAAGAAAATATATACTTGCTAAAATTAAAACTAAAACAATAATCCCAACATTAGCCCACAGCATAATATCCTCCTGATTAATAGTGATATTATACCATATCGGTTAAAATTAACAAGTAGTTTAGTAAAATATAATCAGATATACATAAAATAAAATACATTTACGGTAGAATTGTTTGTAAAATGTAAATAAAATAAGTATTAAATATCTTTTAATGTAAGATGGTTTGCATAAAAAAACAGCTGCCCTAATGCAATACCTGCATCATTAGCCGGCACTTTTCTATGAGTTAGCACTTTAAAACCATTTTCTAACAGCATATTATATATCCTACTGCTTAAAAAGATATTCTGCATAACACCACCAGATAATGCAGCAGTGGATATTCCAAACTTTTCTTTTATATCCACACATATATCGCATATAACTTTTGCAAAACCATTATGAAATTTTGATGAAATGATTTTAATATCTTTATTATTTAATATATCATCAACCATCTCTTCAAATACTTTTGAAAGCTTTATTCTATTTTCTTCATAAATAAACTGATATTCTTCTTTTATATCTTTACAGGCATAATTTTCAAATAAAACAGCAAGTTCTCCTTCATATTCATTAGACCTTTTCATTAAAGCAAGCGAGCCTGCACTTTCAAAAAGCCTGCCTGCTGCACTTGTTTCAATAGAATTTAACCTGTTATCTACTGCCATTTTAATAAGTGATATTTCCTGTTCAGTAGTATATCCTGCATTAATAAATTTATCTTTTAACTTATCCAGCAGGTTTTCAGTATAAAGATATGAAATAACCATTCTCACCGGGTTTTTAGCAGCAGAATCAAGCCCCGGCTGTATATAGTTTTCTATATGAGCATACCTTGTAACTGTATTATTTTCTTTTATAAAAATTTCACCGCCCCATGCTTTATTATCAGTTCCTAAACCAAAGCCGTCCATTACTATCCCTATGGCATCATCATAATAAGAATTTTCTGCCAGACATGAAGCAAAATGTGCTGTATGGTGCTGAACTTTATATATCTTCTTATATCTTTGCTCTGCAAAAAGAGTAGAACGATACTGGCTGTGATAATCAACTATTGCAGTAACTGGGTTAATATTAAAAAGTGATTTCATATTATTATGCACTTCTTCATACATCTGCTCTGTTTCTATATTATCTAAATCACCAATATACTGGCTTAAAAATGCAAAGCCAGATTTATAAAAAAGCAGTGAGCTTTTTAAGTTTGCACCAGCTGCAAAAATTTCTTCCTGTATATCTGTATTTACAGCAACAGGATAAGGAGCATAACCCCTTGCCCTTCTAAAAAGTATATAACCATAATCAGCAAGTGCACATACACTGTCATCTACTCTTTGAAATATATCTCTATTATGATGAAGAAAAACATCTGTAAACTCACTTAAATTTCTTTCTGCTTCTTCCTGATTTTTAGCAATAGGCTCATCTTTATGGTTACCGCTTGTCGCAATTATAAACTTTGTTTTCATATATTGAAACAACACCACATGCAGAGGGGTATAGGCTGTCATTATACCTACTTTATTTGAATTAGGTGAAACATAATCAGAAAAAGGCCGTCTGAACCATTCAAAAATCACTATTGGGCTTTCTGGCCTTGTAAGAGTATCTTCTACAATTTTTGGCACAACTGCATGCCTTTTAATAATTTGGATATTTTCTGCCATAACAGCAAATGGTTTCGTATTCCTTTTTTTAAGCTCTCTTAATTTTAATACTGCACTGTCCTGCTCTGCACTGCATATTAAATGATAACCACCTAATCCCTTAACAGCAGCAATCCCGCCGTTATCTATATGTTCTGCCGTCTTTTTAAATGCTTCTTCCTGATTTTCTATTATCTTTCCTTTATAGTGCAGTGTAACTTTCGGACCACATTCACCGCATGCTACTGGCTGTGCATGATATCTTCTATCACTTGTATCACTATATTCATTATAACATTCATCACACATTTGAAAATCTTTCATGGTAGTGCTGCTTCTATCATAAGGCAGTTTCTCAATAATAGTATATCTTGGACCGCAGTTTGTGCAGTTAGTAAAAGGGTAAAAAAACCTTCTTTCAGAAATATCTAGTATTTCATTTCTACATTCATCACATAATGCCATATCAGGTGGTATTAAAGTGATACCACCTGTATCTTTTGAATGATTAATTGAAAAATCATTATAATCTATATGGTCTATATCCTTTACTTCAATACTAACAATATGAGAAAGAGCAGGAGCATTTTCTTTTATTTTATTTATAAATTTATTAAGTTCTTCGTCCCACAGGTTAGCTTTTATGATTACACCGTTACTAGTATTTATTACTGAACCCTTTATATGCAGACTATCTGCCAGATTTTTTATAAAAGGTCTAAACCCTACACCCTGCACTATTCCTTGTATTGTTATCTGTCTTGTAATCATTTTTTCCAAAACCATGGGCTGAAAAGAATAAATACAGTAAATAATTCTAATCGCCCTATAATCATTGATATAGAAAGAGTTACTTTTGCAAAATCTGGCAGAAAACCATAATTATTTGCAGGTCCTACTGCTCCAAAGCCGGGGCCTACTGTGCCAAGACAGCCAAGCATAGCAGTAAGTGCTTCAAATGGAGTAACTACTCCACTTAATGCTACAATAAATGCACCTGTAAATAATGTTGTCATATATACAACAATAAATCCCATTACTGTAATTACTACCTTATTAGATACTGGATTACCATTAAGCCGCATTGTAAAAACACCTTTTGGGTGGATAAGAGATTTTATATTAATCACTGCCTGTTTAAACATAATAATATGGCGGACAACCTTTATACCGCCGCTTGTTGAGCCTGATGAACCACCAATAAAAAATAATACAAATATTAATATCTGAGCAGACGGATTCCATAAATTATAATCTGCTGTTGCAAAACCTGTTGTGCTGATAACTGATACTACCTGAAAAGTGCCAAACCTTACTGCATCTGATAATGATGTATAAGTTTTACCGTCCATACCAGTAAACCCATTAGGCTGAATATATAAAAGCAGAGATACTAATGCAGAAATTAATAAGATGAGCAAAGTAAATAATTTAATTTCAGAATCATTTATTATACTTTTAAAACTGCCACGGACAGTTTTTATCAATACTAAAAAGTTAAGAGAACCTATATACATAAAAACTATCAAAACCCAGTCAATATAAGCTGATGAAAAATATGCAACTGAATTATTTTTATTAGAAAACCCGCCTGTTGCAATAGCACTTGAAGCATGAGTAAAAGCATCAAGCAGATTCATTCCACCATAGGAAAGAAGCACTATTCCTATAATATTTAATGAAAGATACAATATCCATATAAATTTTGCAGTTTGAGTTATTCTTGGAGTAAGTTTTTCTTTTGTAACACCAGTTGATTCTACCTGCATTAAATGAGTGCCGCCAATACCTAAAAGTGGCAGAATTGCAACAGATAATACAATTATTCCGCCGCCGCCTATCCAGTGAGAAATCGCCCGCCATAAAAGTATTGATTGTGGAAGCCCTTCTATATCTGATAATATAGATGCTCCAACAGTTGTAAAACCAGAAACTGATTCAAACACTGCATCATAAATATTAGGAATAGCTCCTGATACATAATATGGAAAAGCACCAATAATACATGTAAAAAGCCATATAAAAGCAACAAGCACAAATCCGCTTCTAATTGTAATAGTTTTCTTTTCACGGCTTTTTGAAAATACAGCAAGCACAATTGATACTAATATTATTACAGACAATGTTTTTAAAAAAGATACAGCTTCATTATATTCATTATACATAAAAGCATATAAGCCACAAAAAGCCATAAAACATGAAAGTATTATATTAATAAATACAATAGGCCGCAGTATAAGCCTTAACTGATGTATCATTTATTAAAAAGCTCCTCAAGCTTGCTTATTTCATCATGAGCTACAAAAGTAATAAGACTATCCCCTTCCTCTATTACAAATGAACCAGTTGGAATAATTGTTTTTCTATGACGCTGAACTGTAATAATTAAACAGCCTTCTGGAAGTTTTAATTCCATTATTTTTTTACCTACAATATTTTGGTTGCTGCCTACAATAAATTCAATAGCTTC
>CAMEZN010000121.1 GCA_945947845.1 uncultured Mucispirillum sp.
ATTTCAATATTTTCTTTTTTACATATTTTATGGTTTTATAATCTTTATAATGTATACTATAATATCTTATTAATTTATTTGAGTGCAGTGATGAAAAAATATGCAGATATTATTTTTATATTTTTAATATCTTTTCAAGCGTATTCGCAGGAAGAAAGCAGTATAGATAATATGCAGGGTATTTATCCTAAAAATTATTTTAATTCAGATAATATTTCATATTATTTTAGTTATGACGGTATTAAAACTATTCAAGTAGATAATAATTTATTACTTGTAGATAATATTGTAAGTTTTTCTAAAAACGGTTATGGTCATGTATCATTAAGTAACTTTTTATCAGGAGCTTCTGAGGCATTATATGCTGATGATGGTTCACTAGTGATTTATAGAACAAACAGTGATTTCAGCTGCCAAAATGACAGCAGCAGTAACTGCTTATATGCACCAGTTTATATTAGGAAGATTAATAAAAAAAGTCTCTCAGGCAATATTTCATTATATAGGCTTGATAAATCTATTCCACTAGAAGAAAAAGATATTATTAATTTTCCTATTGGTTCAGAGCTATACTCCATTGTTGTAGAAGTTCCTTCCTATGATTTAAATACTTTTACAGATATGGAAAGTCTTGTATGTTCCAAAAATGAAGATAATTTATGCAGAGGTGTTATAAGTAATGGTATTTTAGATAAAACTGCATTATTTGAATTATCAAGCATAAAAGGGGAAGATAAAGAGTTTTTATTTGCAGATACAGGTGATGGCACAGTCTATCAATATGATTTAGTAGATAATAAAGTTATACCATATAATAAAGTATGTGTTCAATCAGCTGTTAATGTTGATGATATACAAGGCTGTATTGAAAGCAGTATGCCAAAAGGCACAATTAAGCAGAATAGACACCCATCAGGTATTATATATTGGGAAATTGATTATAAAAATCCAGCAGTAGATAATGTATTTTTTTGGGTTAATAATAGGGGCGAACCATTTAAAGCTTATACTAACAGCAGGCTGATTTATAATTTCAGCTTATTTAATAAAAAGGCTGCTGATGTTATAAGCAAGTTATTTACTAGCAGTAAATTTGAATAACGGAGGTTGGTTGTATGAGAGAGAGGTATAGGTCTCAGGAAACAAAAGAAAGGTTTAAAAAAGCTTTTTTTGCATTATATGCTGAAAGAAAAATTGAAACTATAACAATAAAAGAAGTAGCTGATTTAGCAGGTTTTAATCGCGGCACTTTTTATTTATATTATAAAAGTATATATGATTTACTGCAAAAAACAGAGCAGGAGCTGCTTGATGACTTTGCAAAAAGGGTAGATTTTCATGTGCAGCTTTATTATGGGTTAATTACTGAACCAGATGAAGCAACTTATGAAGAAATGCAGGCAAACTTTTTAGAACATAGTGAATTTGTTCGCATATTAAATGGAGAAAATGGCGACCCACGGTTTAAATCTCGTATGAAAAATATTATTAAAGAGGCTTATAGAAAACATATAAGCCCAGATAGTTCTGTTAGAGTAAGCAAGTTTGAATATCTGCTTGAATATCTTGTAGAAGCAAATATGTCTATTATTCAATACTGGCTTATGAACAGGGAAAAAGATTTTCCAAGAATATCTTTAAAAGATGTTGGTGAAATAATGCATTTTGTAAGTGAGCATGGTTTCAAAAAAGCTTTTGAAACATTTGCTGATAAGTAATATATTTAGTATTGTTATACTTTTTAGATTAATAGTTTTATTTTTACTGCTGTATATTTATTATCAAAATAAAGGGGGTTTTTACCCCCCCCCAAAAAAAAAATTGTTTTATTTATTATCTTAAATTATAGAAAGCTGCTTTTCCAAGATAATCAGAAGAATCAAGTAAATCTTCTTCAATTCTTAAAAGCTGGTTATATTTAGCTACTCTATCAGTCCTAGAAGGAGCACCAGTTTTTATCTGCCCAGCATTAGTGGCAACAGCTAAATCTGCAATAGTTGTATCTTCTGTTTCACCAGATCTGTGAGATATGATTGCAGTATATCCTGCTCTTTTTGCAGTTTCTACTGCATCTAATGTTTCAGTAATTGTGCCTATTTGGTTTACTTTAACAAGTATGGCATTACCTACTTTTTGGTCTATACCCTGAACTAATCTGCGAGTATTTGTAACAAATAAGTCATCACCAACAAGCTGAACTTTTTTACCAAGGGTATCAGTTAATTTTTTCCAGCCATTCCAGTCTTCTTCATCAAGACCATCTTCAATAGAAATAATAGGGTATTTACTAGTGAGATAAGTATAATATTCTATCATTTCTTCTGCTGATTTTTTAGGTGAACTTTCAGCATTTAAATAATAAAAACCATCTTTATAAAGCTCACTTGAAGCAACATCAAGAGCAATCATAATATCATCACCCGGTTTGTATCCAGCAGTTTCAATAGCTTTTATAATAACTTCAAGAGCTTCTTCATTGGATTTTAAGTTAGGAGCAAAACCGCCTTCATCACCAACAGCAGTATTTAACCCTTTATCGTGCAGCACTTTTTTAAGTGCATGGAAAGTTTCAGCTCCCATTCTTAATGCTTCTTTAAAAGAACCTGCACCTGCTGGCATAATCATAAATTCTTGAATATCTACATTATTATCAGCATGTTTTCCGCCGTTTAAAATATTCATCATAGGCACTGGTAAAGTATGAGCAAAAACACCGCCTAAGTAGCGGTATAATGGAAGCCCGCATGATTCTGCTGCAGCTTTTGCACAGGCCATAGAAACACCTAATATTGCATTTGCACCAAGTTTTGATTTATTATCAGTGCCATCAAGTTGTAAAAGCACTTCATCAATAAGTTTTTGTTCGCAAACATCTATACCTTCTAATTCCTGACAGATAATATCGTTAACATTTTTAACAGCAGTTTGAACACCTTTGCCAAGATAACGAGATTTATCTCCATCTCTAAGCTCTACTGCTTCAAATTTACCAGTAGAAGCACCAGATGGCACAGCTGCTCTGCCAACGATTCCACTGCTTGTAGTAACTTCTACTTCAACAGTTGGATTACCTCTGGAATCAATAATTTCTCTTGCAAATACATCAATAATATCAGTCATTATGAACCTCCATTCATTCAATTATGGTATAATATTATTTTTTTAAATAAAGTTCAATATATTTTAGTGAATTTTTATGTTTAAAAAATTTAATTTTTTTGTTATATATATAAAAAATTTATAGAGGTAATCATTTTGTATAAAATACCAAACCTAGTATATGCTAATGAAAAAGGTGAGATATTTGACCACCCAGAATTAAAAATGGCTGTCCGCAGTGGACCATATGATTTTATTCCATATGAAACTGAGCTTATAAGGCTCCCAGAATCATCAAGGCTGTATTTTATGCCAGATACTCACCCAGTAGCTTATGATGAAAACAAAGCCAACATGGTTGAATTTAAAGAAGGTTATGCAGTAAGTGTATTTTTATCACCGGGTTTTTTAAGGCTTTATCTGCCAGCTTATAGAAAGATTAAAGATTATACTATGCCGTTATTTGCATATACTGCTGTTGGTTATTTAGACGGACATTTTGTAGTTCCTGCAATACAAGTTGATAATATCTCTAAATGGGACCCTAAAAATTATGATTTTTCCTGTAATTTTGATAAACAGGTTGATGAATTTATAAAAAATTCTCCAGAGAACAGACTTTATAATCAACTGAGAAAATGTGCAACAGAATATCACTGCACAGCAGCAAAAAATGTATTTTATCCAAGGTGGGAATGTCCTATACCAACAAGTCCAGCATGCAACAGTGCCTGTGTAGGCTGCATTTCACTGCAAACTTCTGAATGCTGCCCATCACCGCAGGATAGAATCACTTTTGCACCAACACCAGAAGAAATTGCAGAAGTTGCACTTCGCCATGGAGAAAAAGCAAAAGACCCGCTTGTAAGTTTCGGACAAGGCTGCGAAGGAGACCCATGCCTTGCAGCAGATAATATTGCAAAAGCAGTAAAAATAATAAAAAAAGAAAATCCAGACTTAACAGTTAATTTTAATTCTAACTGCTCCATACCAGATAATGTAGCAAAAGTAATAGATGCAGGAGTAGATAGTGTAAGAATCAGCTTAAATTCTGTTATCGAAAGCACATATAATGCTTATTACCGTCCTAGAACATATAAATTTAATGATGTTTTAAAAAGTGCAGAATTGATTAAACAGGCAGGAGTATTTTTACAGCTTAATTTACTAACATTTCCGGGAGTAAATGATAGAGCAGGAGAAACATCAGCACTTCTTGATTTTGTAGAAAAATATAAAGTGGATTTAATACAGATGCGGAACTTAAATATTGATGCAGAACTTCTGCTTTCCAGCCTGCAATTAAAACCAGATGAAATACACGGTATAAAAAATATGATGAAACTTATAAAAAAAAGGCGTCCAGAAATTCAGTTTGGCTATTTTAACAGAATGAAGAAAGATTTTCATACTCCAACAGGATATCCTGATTTACGGCCGCCAAAAAAGGGGAAAAGCCATATTTAATAGAAATATACCAGCCAGTATATATGGCAATAAAAAAATAATAAATACTCGCGATGGCTCATATACATTTTACAGCATGGAGTATAATGAATCATACAAAACAAAATCAGTTGGTGCATATACTGAAAGTCTGCATAAATTTGTAAACGGCACAGACATAATCAAAAGAGCACGTGAAAAAGATATAAGACTTTTAGATATATGCTTTGGTGTAGGGCTTAATTTAGCGGTAACATTTGATGAAGCATTAAAAAATGGTATTACAAATAAAATCCATGCAGTTTCAGTAGAAAAAGATTATTCGCTTATAAACATAGTAAAAAATACTAATATTTTAATGCCTGTAAATGGTTATAGAGTAGTTCGCAGTCTGTTAGATAATAAACTGGCAGATAATTTTTCAATGGAGCTCTATATTCAAGATGCTGTTGATTTTATCTATTCTTTAAACCATAAGTTTGATATAATATATTTTGACCCTTTTTCAAAAAAACATAACAGTGAAATGTGGAGTGATAATATGTTCTGCAAGCTTTATTCACTTTTAGAAACAGGTGGAGTCTTAACAACTTATGCTTCTGGTAAGAGTATAAAAGAAAGCCTTGTTAATGCAGGTTTTTCTATATCCAGCTTAGTATCATTAGGCACAAGATATCAGCCAGCTACAAAGGCTGTCAAACTATGATTTTTTTTAATTTTTTTGATTATTTTGATTGATATACTGCTGTTTTTACTTGTATATTATTTGATATTTTATAGTTTTATCATGTAGATAAAATAAATAATTACTTAAACAAAAGTAATAAAAAGAATATGATATGAAATTATATTATCCTAATTAATAGTCTTTTTATTAATAAGATAATTTATTAATTATTATTTTTCTTGCCTTTTACTTTTATATATTAACTTCTACTGAAAAATATAACTTCTTTATATTTGAATAAATTTATTTACAAAACATCATTTATTGTTGATTGTGGTATTTTGAATAAATACATTGATTTCTAGTAAAATAAAAAGATTGAAAGTAACACTTTCATATCATAAATTCCATGTTTAATTTTGCTGGTATATTTTAATTAACTTGGTACATGTTTGTATCTTTGTTTAAATTTAATAAAAAATTTATATTTTTAATGTTATCTTATTACTATATATCAATTAGTATATCATTATATAATTATTATAATGATTTAGGAATAATTTTAAAACATTTAAAATTTTATTAATTTTTTAATCAATTTAATAAAGCAAATGTGGTTAGAGATTATTAAGTTTTAAAATTTTAATAAGATGTACTATTCTATTAAAAATAGAAAAAGCAATACTAATATATAAATATATTTTTTAGTTAAACTGATTAAGATTTTATAGAAATATGAACTTAAAAGGACCATTAAAGGAATGGTGCCCAGAGACGGAATCGAACCATCGACACGAGGATTTTCA
>CAMEZN010000122.1 GCA_945947845.1 uncultured Mucispirillum sp.
CAATTTTCCTGACTTCTCGCATAAATAATGCACTCCAATCAAGAATAACTCCTTCTGCAACAAATGCTATAAAACATATCATTCCTAACATAAAGAGTATTCTTGTAGGCTTTATAAAAAGCTTTTGCGGCACTTCTCCACCATAGTTTAAAAAAGCAGGAACACTAACAGCAAGCAGTATAAAAATTAAAGCTGTTATAATAAATACAGCTGTAACATGGGTAAAGTATTTTAAAAGATATGTTACTATTAAAATACCAAAAAATACACCAAAGCTATACATACTGTGAAAACCTGCCATTAAGTGCTTTTTCAATCCTTCTTCTACAAGTGCTCCCTGTATATTTAATGTAACATCAAGCATACCAAGTGATGCACCAAACAAAAACATAAATACTGCCATAATAAATATACTTTTTGATACTGAAAGCACTAAAAGGCATATTATAATAGATAATGTAGATAAGATAACTGTTTTTCTACACCCTATTTTTGCAGCAGTAAACCCTGTAAAAAACATACTGATTACAGCACCAAAAGCAATCTGCAAAAGCAAAAGCCCAAGCTCAGCTTTATCAACTGACAGCCTGTCTTTTACAAATGGCACAAGCATAGCCCATAACCCAAAAGCAAGACCTAATATAATATAGCCAGTATATGTACTGATTCTATGACGAAAGGATATATTATTCATCATCTAACCCTAATAATTTTTTTTCTGTTATTTCTATTATATTTTTGTATGTATTTAACATATGATTTATTTCTTTTATATCTAACTGTTTTAATATTTCTTGTTCAGTTAAATCAAAAGCATGCCTTATAGTATCTACAATTTTTTTACCATTTTCAGTAAGTGTAATATTTATTTTTCTTCTGTCTTCTGCTGAATGGGTGCGGATAATATATTCTTTTTTCTCTAATTTATCCAGCAAAGAAGTAATGCTTTGTTTTGGTATAAGCAGACTTTCTGAAAGTTTTGTAGGCTCACTTATACCACTGCTTTCATCAATTGATAAAAGCAGGTGAGCTTCCATATAAAGTATATTATATTTTTTACACCATTTTGTAAAAATAATATTTTCAACTTTTACAAGCTGATAATGTTCTGTAATAAAACTTTTATTATTCATTATACACCCAAAAATATTACTTATATTACTTCTTTTTTAGTTTCAAAGAAAAAGCACCTGCAAAAATTAGTAAAATACACACAAAAATAAATGCAGTTACTAAGTTTGTAAGGTGAGAAATATAGCCTATCACAGCAGGTCCAAGCAGTGAACCTGTATAGCCTATTGTTGTAACTACTGCAATGGCAGCATTTAGTGATATTTTACCTTTGACATGTGGTATTACAGATACAGCCATAGGTATAATATTTGAAGCACCAAGTCCAATTACAGCAAAACCAATATAAAGCAGTATTTTATTATTGAATAAAAGTATACATAAAATACCTGTAACAGCTGTAACTGCACTTACTGCAATAATTTTTCCGCTGTCAAATTTATTAGCTAAATAATCACCAGCAAGCCTTCCAGCTGTAACTGATGCAAAAAATATAGAAAATCCATATCCAGATATTTCTTTTGGAAATTCTTTATAGTCAATTAAAAGTATTGCAGCCCAGTCAAGCATAGAACCTTCTGTCATATATGCAGCAAAACAAATAAAACCAGCAATGATTAAAAGCAGTGGCGGCATTGTAAGTTTTTTATCATGCTTTATTGTATTTTCCATAGAACCATAAGGAGCAAACCCGCGAAAAGATATTATTAAAAAGATAAATAAAATTATAAGCATAATATTTATAACATTATCTATATGAAAATTTTTTGTTAAAAGGAAGGAAGCTGCTATACCATATATAAAACTACCGCCAGAATACATGCTGTGAAAACCAGACATCAGTTTTTTACCAAAGGCATGTTCCATATAAACTGCCTGAATATTTGCTGTAACATCAGCAATACCAACACCTGCACCTAAAATAAATACTGCTATTGTTAATGAAAAAGTATCAGGCATTATCTTTATAAAATATAAAGATATAATCATTATTATAACAGAAAAGATGAAAGTTTTTCTGCATCCAAAACTAGAAACTAATTTATCAGTAATCATCATAGCAGCCAGTGCACCAATGCTTAAAAACATTAAAATAGAGCCTAATTTTAAATCATTAATATTAAGCCTTAATTTAATAAATGGTATACTTAAAGCCCACAATGCAACAGATGAGCCTACTATAAAAAATCCAATATAAGTAGATATTCTGTTATAAAGCCCTGCTGAAATATTGCTTTCCATATAACACCTAATATTATTAATATATATTATCTGTTATCAGATTATCTGTTAAGAGATAATATATAAAATAATGAAAGTCAAGCAAAAATCATTGACAAAGTATAATTTATAAATTATATAGAATGCACTGCCTCTGTAGCTCAGTTGGATAGAGCGACGGATTCCTAATCCGCAGGTCACAGGTTCAATTCCTGTCAGGGGCATTCCTTAAAGCCTTGAATATTCAAGGCTTTTTCTGTATCATATAAAATTCATTTAAAGTTTTATAATGCACTCTATTAAGCTTGATATTATTTTATTTTTATATATAATTTTAAAATCAACTTTTTAGGAGGAGAAAATGGATAACAAAAAAGAAATTTTAGCAGGTATTATTGAAAGAAAGTTTGAATCAAGGCTTGAAATGGTTCTACTTAAAAAAGGTATTGAGCCAGTTATATTAGATGAAGTAATAGAAGAAAGTTTATTTGATGATGATGAAGAATATTTTTATGTTTTTGCAATAAATCATAATGCAGAAAATCACCCTGTGCATATAATTGCTTATGAAATAGAAGAAGGGAAAGTTAAAAGTCATGTATGCTGCAACAGAATAAAAGAAGATAAACTTACAGTTATTGACTATGCTTTTTCTTTAAAAGAAGCAAGAAAGATAGCAGCATCATTGCAGGATAAAAAATTATTTGAAGATATTAAAATAGATTTCTGCGGTTCATGTGTTGGTAAATTATACGGTGAAATTGATGACTAATTACTATGCTGGCAGAGTTTAAACACTCTGCCTTTTTTCTGTATAATATAAATAAAAAACTTTCATAAAAAATTTCAAAAATTTTTAAAAAAAATATTAAAGTATTATTTCATAATTCCGATAACTATATCACAAGGGGTTAGAAAGAACATACATCACCCCAAAAAAAAAGATAAGTTTTTAAAAAAAAGATTAAAGTAAATTAAAACTTATCCGATAAGTAAAATGTGAGAGAGATTAGGAAACAAAAGCTTACTTAAAACAAGGAGCATTTTCCTAATACACATTAAACAGTTAAATAATAAGATATATAAAGTGGAAATTATATATCTTTATATAAATAAGGTATCAAAATAGTTGAGCCCATAAGGAAATATCCTTGTGGGCTTTTTTTGTTGCCTTATTAAAAAATTAAAATAAAGAATATTAAAAATAAGTGAATATATTTTTAATATTACAGCTGAACAGGTATCAAAATAATTGAGCCGGTAAGGGTATCCTTATCGGCTTTTTTTGTTCCTGAAAAGCTTTATGCAAGGACGAATGATTCTGGTTATATTTGAATAATATCATTGCGTAAAAAGGAAGTGGAGAGCCTGCAATAATATTATAAAATTCATAACCGCACAAAACACTAACTTTTTAAAATGATGCAAATTTTTAACAATAGGATTGCATCTAAAAAAAGAAAAAACAAAATTAAAGGCACAAAACACTTATCTATAAGTTATTTGGAGAGATAATTTATAGTAAAACTGGAGGAAAATCATGGCACTTTCAATCGTTAACAACCCAACAGCAATTGGCGCACAAGGCGGCGTAAACAGCGTAAACAGTAAACTTGCAAAAACAATAAAATCATTATCAACAGGATTAAGAATAAACACAGCAGCTGATGATGCATCAGGCTTAGCAGTATCTGAAAAATTAAGAGCACAAATTTCTGGTTTAAATAAAGCAGCAACAAATGCACAAGATGCAATTAGTATGCTTCAAACAGCAGAAGGAGCAATGGGCTCAATGACTTCTATGGTGCAACGTATAAGAGAGCTTGCAGTTCAAGCAGGAGACCCAGCTTATACAACAAATGACAGAGCAATGCTTCAACTTGAAGTAGACCAGTTAAAAGAAGAAATTGACCGTGTATCAAATTCAACAGAGTTTAACACTAAAAAACTTTTAAATGGTGATGCAGCAGCATTATGGTCTTCTTCAACAGATAATATAGAAGCAGTAATCAAAGGTGCAGCAGCAGAAGGCAACTATAAAATAACTTATGATGTAGACCCTGGTAGAAACTCAGTATATAAATCAAATATTATGAGACTTGGCGAAGGCGAAATGTCATACGATATTAATACAAACGGCAGAAGCATAACTAAATTTGATAATATTAAAGGCATGATGCGTGAAACTAATACTCAAATAAAAGTAAAAGGTTCAGCAGGCACAACTGCATCAGCAGCTTTATCTGGTGCAACTGGTGGGTTTGCAGGAGTAGCATCAGTAACTGCTTTTGCAACAACAAGTGCAGCTTTATCTGGTAATAACTCATATTCAATAGAAATAGAAGCAGTTGGAAATAGGACAGGTAATACTTCTGCTCAAATAAGATTCCGTGTAATGAACACTAAAACTGGTGAAATTAGTGAATGGGTAAATGCAACAGTAAATGCAACAGGTGGTATAGTTGCAGGCACTTCTTCTGCATCATTTAAAAACCTTGTGGGCATTGCAAATAGTGTAATGATAAGCAGTAGTGCAACAACATTTGATAATGCAACTTGGGAATCTGGTGATAAAATGCTTATCAATGTTGCAGGAGCAAGAGATGAAGCAGCAGGAGCAGCTTCTATACAAATAGGTTCAACTGGTTCTACTTTACATATTACTGCTAATGCAACAAGTGAAGATAAACAGCTGACCCACACAATCCATACAGCTCAAATGGATAAAGCAGGTAATGTATATTACGGACAAATGGATATAACTCTTGAAAGGGGAGCAGTTGTATCAGGCATAGGCACAATAGATATACTTGGTGAAGGAGATGTTGCTTCTAAATATACAAAACTTTCACAACTTGCACAATTTACTAACTCTGATGGCAGAATGGTGCTTGATAATACACAAGAAATCAGCATATATGCTGGTAATGGTAAAATGACAAAAGTTACTCTTGAAGGAAGCGATACAATAGCTGATTTACAGAAAAAATTAACAGCTGCACTTGTTAAAGAGTTAGATATGGGAGCAGATGAAACAAATACAGCAGCTACAACAGTTAATGATAATTTAGTAAAATATGTTGAAACTCCAACAGGTGGCGACCATGCAGTAGAAGGCACATTTGTAATCCAAAGTGCAATACTTGGTGAAAAATCTAACTTAACATTTGTAGGTGATGAGGCAGTTTTATCAGCATTAGGTATTACTCAAATCCAAGAAGCAGCAGATTCTTCATTAAATGTAAGAGTAACTGATGCACACTCTGGTGAGTTTATAGGTGAAGATGTTGTAACTGATAACAGATTAAGAAATGTAATAGAAGGTGTAGATGTTATTATAGACCCAGAATCAGCAGCAAATGTAAACTTTGTAAATGGTAAAATGGTATTTACAGATAAACTTGGCTCAGAAGAAGCATTTCTGCACATTAAAGATAATGCAACAAAAGCAGCAGTTGGTGCAAATGAAGGTCAAGTAATAGATATCTCAATAGGCAGATTAGATACTGTTGGTATGGGAATAGATGGCATAAATGTAGCAACATTTGATGATGCACAAAAAGCTATAACAAAATTAGATATGACATTAGAACAAATTTCAGCTGCAAGAGCAACAGCTGGTGCACAAATGAACAGGTTAGAGTATACAATTACTAACTTAAATACAACAAGGGAAAATATGGTATCAGCTGAAAGCCGCATAAGAG
>CAMEZN010000123.1 GCA_945947845.1 uncultured Mucispirillum sp.
CCAAATACTCACTTTATAGATTATAATCACGATTATGCTTATGACTTAGATATATTTGAAAAAGGCTCTATATATCATTCTATCAACAGATGCACAACAACAGACGGCGAAAAGTTTTTAAAAGAGTTGCTTTTAAACCCTAATAGAAATAACGAAGATATAATAAAATTACAGGAATCTGTTAAAGAAATGATACTTTTAAGAGATTTAAGTCATAAAATATCATCTATATCTTATAAAAACCCTGTATCACTGGAAAAATTTAGTGAAACAGTAATAAAAAATAATTCAATACCTAAAAAAACAACTGCTGTCTATGCTTATATTTCATCATTAATTACTATACTATCCCTTATTGCATATGGGTTTGATTTTATACCATCATTTATTCCACTTGGACTGTTTATATACCAGTTTACTGTGGCATCAATATTTGCAAAGAAAACAAATGATGAATATGCAAAACTTAATAAAGCTAATAATGCTGCAAAAATATACCTTTTAATAAGTGAAACAATTAAAGAGATTAATTTTCAATCATATATGCTGAATTCAATTAAAAATGATATAAGTTCAATCAGCATAAAAATAAAAGAACTTCAAAAAATCAACAGGGAATTTGACCAAAGAAACAGCGGACTCTACTATTTATTATCAAATGGTTTATTTTTAAAAGATATTATACTTTCATATAAAATAAATAAATGGATACAAGAAAACATTAATAATATTCCTTCATGGAATAAGGCTGTTTTATATATTGATGCAATAAATAGTATCTCTGTTTTTGGATATAATAATGATGACTTTATTTTTCCTGTAATCAATAACAGCACAATTATAAAAGCAGAAAACCTGTCCCACCCATTAATAGAAAATGAAAAAAGGATAGGAAATGATATAGAAATAAGCCAGACACATAGGTTTTTGATAATTACTGGTGCAAATATGGCAGGAAAAAGCACATTTATCAGAAGTATAGGTATAAACCTAATTCTTGCATCTATGGGAGCACCAGTATGTGCATCATCTTTTGAATTTTCAAGTGTTGATATTTTTTCAAGTATGCGAACAAGTGATAAATTAATGGACAGCTCTTCTTATTTTCATGCTGAACTGCAAAGATTAAAATTACTTAAAGAAAAAGCAGAAAAAAGTAAAAAAATGCTTGTGCTGCTTGATGAAATCTTAAAAGGCACCAATTCGCAGGATAAACTGCAAGGCTCAAAATTAGTATTATTGAAATTTATAAACTTAAATATTGCAGGTATTCTTGCAACCCATGATACAGCATTAGGCAGTTTATCAGAAGAATATAAAGGCAATTTTGAAAATTATTTTTTTGATTTTGAAGTGGATAACAGTGGAGAGATGCACTTTGATTATAAACTAAAACAAGGTGTATCACATAATATGAATGCATCAATCCTTTTAAAAAATGTGCTTAATGATTAATAGTTAATTAAAGCCCCTGCATATCTAAGTATTCTGGTCTTGCTACCCAGTTTTCTTTAACTTTAACCCAAAGATTCAATCTGACTTTTTTCTCAAAAAATGATTCTAAATTTTTTCTAGCAGATGTGGTTATTGTTTTAAGCATAGAACCACCTTCACCTATTACTATACCTTTCTGTGATTCTCTATTAACATAAATAATAGCATTTATTTCCATTATTTTTGATTTATCAGAATAATCTTCCACATACACTAATGTGTCATGCGGCACTTCATTGCGAAGCCGAATAAATATTTGCTCTCTAATATATTCAGAAATTAAAAATTTTTCTGGCTGTGTAGTAATTAAATCTTCATCATACTGCATAATATTTTCTGGCAGTTCATCATAAAGCAGGTTCATAAGTGTATCTATATTTATATTTTTGACAGCAGATACTGGCAGCACATGTTTAAATTTACACAGTGGGAAAATATCTTCTGCTGTTTTGTATACTGTTTCTTTTGGCACAGTATCAATTTTAGTAATAATTAATATTTTTTCCTGTGGTGCTTCTTTTATTAAAGATACAAGATTATTAAAATCTTTTCCTCTTTTACCACCTGCTTCTACTAAAAGGCATATAACATCAACAATAGAAAGACTATCTACTGCCTGTTGAACAATTGCTTTATTAAGTGTATTCTTTGGTGAATGAAATCCGGGAGTATCAACAAAAACTGCCTGATATTCTTTTGTAGTTTTTATACCATAAATAGCATTCCTTGTAGTTTGCGGTGTGTGAGAAACAATTGCTATTTTTTCACCGATAATAGTATTTAATAATGTAGATTTTCCAGCATTTGGAAGACCTGATAAAGCAATAAGCCCAGCATGAAAAGGTTTTTCTACTTCATTACTCATTACTTTCTTCCTCTTGATTTTCATTATGATTATCTATTATTTCAACTTCCATTAAATCAATTCTTCTATTTTCAAGCTTTTTAATTGTAAATTTAAAATTATTCCATATAAATTCTTCACCTATTTTTGGAACTTCACCAGCTAAATCAAATACAAGCCCAGCAATAGTGTCATAATCATAATCATCATCTTCATTAATTTCTTCAATATTAAAATGGTCGCAAAAATCATTAACAGTCATTCTGCCATTAATCAGATATTTACTATCAGATATTTGTTTTATTTCTTCACTGTCAATATCATATTCATCTAAAATATCACCAACTATTTCTTCTAAAATATCTTCCATAGTTATAATACCTGCTGTGCCGCCATATTCATCAACAACAACAGCTATATGCAGCTTATTTTTTTGGAATTCTTTAAGCATTAAATCTATTTTTTTTGTTTCAGGCACAAATAATGGTTTCCGTAAAAGCTTTAATAAATCTTCTACACTATAATCTGTTCCTTTAAGACGAATTAAATCTTTAACATATAAAATACCAATAATATTATCAAGAGAATTTCTATAAACTGGTATTCTTGAATATTCTGTTTCTCTAACTATTTGTTTTATTTCATCAGTTGAAATATTCTCAGGCACTGCTGTTACATCTGTTCTTGGCACCATAATTTCTTTAACATCAATATCTGAAATATCAAAAATATTATTTATCATCTCACCTTTATCATGTTGCAGTTTTCCTTCTTTTTCCCCAACATTTATTAAAAATTCCAGTTCATCTTCTGAAAATTTAGGGTCCTTTTTTAAACTTTTACCAAAAAGTTTAAGAGAAAATGCAGTTATTATATCTGATATAAAAATAACAGGAGAAAATATAATATAAAATTTATTTAAAATTTTAACATGTCCTACTGAAATATTTATAACTTCATAACGAGCAAGTGTTTTAGGTATTGTTTCACCAAACATTAATATTAAAATAAAAGCAATTATAGCTGAAATTATTAAAGAATATGATGAAATATATTTAGAAGCTATATCCATTATTAAAAATACATTAATAATATTAAATAGTGTATTACCTAAAAAAATAGTATTTAAAACTTTATTTCGCTGAGTAATCCACATTGAAAGATTACCTTCATCTTCATTATCTTTTGCAAAAAGCTGCTTTGTTTTTACTTCACTAAGATATGCTACTGCTGTCTCCATAGCAGAGAAATAAGCAGATAAAAATAAAGATATTACTAGAAGTGCAATCTCCCACCATATACTAATATCCACGGCAAAACTCCATATAAAAATTTTTGATTGTTAGAATACATGAAAATATGAATAGAAATGTAATAAATGAAAAATACAAGCTGCAACAATAATAATCCATAAAAAAATATCACCAATAATAAATAATATTATATATTAACTATGAAACAGTACCATAGTCAACAAGTTTTTTTAATATTTTTTCCTGCAATGCAAACATTTCTTCTTCATCTTCCAGACTTGTTTCATGGTCATAGCCTAAAAGATGAAGCAGCCCATGTATAAATAGAAATGCTGCCTCTCTATCTATATTTATTTCTGCATCTTCTGCCTGTCTTTTTGCTGTATCAAAAGATATAGCAATATCTCCAAGCATAATTTCATCTTCCATAGGAAAAGATAAAACATCTGTTGCTTTATCTTTATTTCTATATTCTTTATTATACTGCTTAATTGTTTCATCATCTGTAATAAGTAATGAGATTTCAAATTCATTATTATTCATATCAAGTTCATTAAATACTGCTGCTGCAATATTTGTAAAAAATTCATGATTTAATCCGCAGTTCATTTCATCAGTATATAATATTTTCATACCTTAATCCTTTTTCATAGCAGCATCATAAGCTCTTACTATTTTTGAAACTAATGGGTGCCGCACAACATCTTTATCACTGAATTTTATAAATTTTATTTCTGGAATATTACTTAATACATTCATAGCTGTTACAAGCCCGCTTTTTTTATCGCTTGGTAAATCTATCTGAGTAACATCACCAGTTATCACAGCTTTTGAATTAAACCCAAGACGAGTTAGAAACATTTTCATTTGTTCTTCTGTTGTATTTTGTGCCTCATCTAATATTACAAAAGAGTCATTGAGTGTTCTGCCTCTCATAAAAGCAAGTGGTGCAACTTCTATAATCCCTTTTTCAATCAATTTTGTTACATAATCAATGTCCATCATTGTATAAAGAGCATCATAAAGTGGTCTTAAATATGGGTTTATTTTATCAGCAATATCACCCGGTAAAAAACCTAATTTTTCACCAGCTTCCACAGCAGGACGGGCTAAAATAATACGAGCAACTTTTTTTGATAAAAACTGATTTACTGCCATAGCCATTGCAAGATATGTTTTACCTGTTCCAGCAGGCCCTATTCCAAATATCATATCGCTTGTGCTCATAGCTTTTATATATTCTCTTTGAGATGGTGATTTAGCTGTTACTATTTTTGCCCAGCCACCTACTTTTATTTTTTCAGTTAATACACCGCTCACATCTACATTATTATCTTTATTAATCATTTTAACAGCATAAGCTACATCTTCGGAAGTAAGTTCTCGTTTTTCCGCTGTTTTCATTAATTCTTCAAATAATCTAAATGCTTTTACAGCATTATCTTCATTTTCTGCTGCAATTGTAACATTATCGCCAAGTGCTGATAATTTAACATGCAGATTATTTTCAATTATTTTTATATTACTGTCCTGCCTGCCAAAAATATAAGGCTGAATTACAGAAGGCACTATAATTTCTTTTGTAATGCTCAAAATCTATACTCCATATTCTTTTTTTATAAATAATATTTCATCTTCTTTATTTTTTATAATTCCATCTAACTTTGCTTTAAGAAGTAAATCAAGGGATTTTTTTATTTCTGGTCCTTTTGGTATACCAATATTTATAATATCTTGTCCAGATAATTCTATTTTTATATTTTTATATATTGTAAGATAATCTTTTATTATATCCTGTTTATTTTCTCCCATAACAGCAGCAAGAGCAAGTGCACTTTCAGCAGAAAGATTAGAACATACCCCGTAAATAAATGATGGTTTATGTTCTTTATACCTTTTAAATAAACTTACGGCATATTCCATATATTTATGGTCATTTTTTAAAATGGTTGATTCTTTTGTTGTAAGCTCATATTTATCTATTAATGATATATAATCATCTCCTTTTTCTAGATAAAATAATATATTAAACCGCATTCTCCATACTTCAATATCTTCTTCAAACTGAATTCTATACCAGTTTAACAAATTTTCTGAACGTTTAAATTTATTTATTAAATCTTCATCATACTTAATCTTTGTGCTGTAAAACCTAAGCATATTATACTTATTCATCATCTGTAAAGCTAATAAATAACCATTTTCTGCTAAAATGTATTTTAATTCTAAAAACTGTCGCTGCCCTATTATTCTGCTGAATAAATCAAGACTTTCAGCATGTTTTATAAGCCTGTCTGTATGACTTCCAATTTCAAAACCAAAACGAACAGCAAACCGAATAGCTCTATATGCTCTTGAAGGGTCATCAACAAAACTTAATG
>CAMEZN010000124.1 GCA_945947845.1 uncultured Mucispirillum sp.
CTTTACAGAATACCAAGCAGTGTATTTTACAATACACAAATTAAAAATATGGTTAAATCATTAGTTATTGGTGCTGTTTTAACTGTCATTGCTGTGCTGCTTTCTATGTATACTGTAAACAGGTCAATGAAAAAACTTGTAACATTCCAAAAAATGATGATTGATGCAAGCTCAAATAATGATTTAACAATCCGTATACCTGTTGACTCTGACGATGAGCTTGGAAAAATTGCAGATAGTATGAACCAGTTTATTTCAAAAGTGCAGGAAATAGTTATTGCTGTTCGTAATGCCACTATTGAAGTAGCATCAAGCAATAATGAGCTTGCAGCTACTATGGAAGAACTTTCTACTACTTTTGATTCCCAAGCTGAACAAGTAGAAAATATGGTGCACAGCATGGGGCAGGTAGGTGATGTATTTAAAAATACTTCTCTTGCTCTTTCAGAAAATATGAATGCACTTGAAAATACAGCAACTATGTCAAAAGAAGAAACTAAGAAACTTGAAGTTGTTGCAAAAGATATGACAGATATAGAAACCGATACAGTTACTCTTTCAAATAGTATTGATAACCTTACAGAAAGCTCTTCCCAGATTGGTGAAATTATTAATGTAATTAATGATATTGCAGACCAGACAAACTTACTTGCCTTAAATGCTGCTATTGAAGCAGCAAGAGCTGGTGAAGCAGGCAGGGGGTTTGCTGTTGTGGCTGATGAAGTAAGAAAACTTGCTGAAAGAACCACAAAAGCAACAGGAGAAATTGCTGGTATTATTAATACTTTACAGCAGGAATCAGAAAGTGCTGGCGAAGCTATGAAACACTCTTCTACTAGTGTAAAAGTAGGTGCTGGCAATATCAGCGAAGTTACTACTGAAATTAAAAAAGTTACTGTGGAAGTGGATAACCTTTATACACACATGAAACCTGTTGCCACATCAGTTGATGAACAGCAGGAAACAGTGCAGGCGGTTGTAGATAATGCACAAGTTATTGCAGCAGGTATTGAAGAAAGTAATGCTGCTGTCAGCGAAGTTAATAAAACAGTAAGCCATTTACAGCAAAGAACAGAAGGGTTAAAACAGCTTATTGAACAATTTAAAGCTTAATAAAAATAACTAATAAATTTATATACTACTTGTAAAAAACTATACCTGTTTTATCAGGTATAGTTTTTTTATATAGTTTATGCAAAGATTTCTTTTAATATAAATACTATTGATAAAACAAGCATAGTTTTTGATATCTCTTTATACCTGCCTGTTCCTGCTTTGATTATCACATATGCCAATATAGAAAGCTCTATACCCATAGCAATATTATATGTAAGCGGAGTCATTACAACAGCTATTACAGCAGGAGTCAGCTCTGTCCAGTCTTTAAAATTGATTTTTTCCACAACAGAAAACATTAAGATACCAACAAAAATAAGTGCAGGAGCAGTAGCTGCACTAGGCACTATTTGTATTAACGGAGAAAAAAACATCGCTAAAATAAATAAAATACCAATAATAACAGCAGTAAGACCTGTTCTGCCACCAGATTCTACTCCTGTAATACTTTCTATATATGCTCCAACTGTGCTTACCCCAAAAATACTGCCTGCTGTTGAACCAAGTGCATCAGCCATAAAGGCTTTTTTAGCATGCTTCATATTGCCGTTTTTATCTACAAAGCCTGCCCGTTGTGCAACACCCATTAGTGTGCCAATTGTATCAAATACTGCCATAAAAAGCAGAGTAAAAACAGCCATTAAAAAATTTGAATTAAATATATTAGAAAAATCCATTTGAAAAAATACTGGTGCAATAGATGGTGGAGCAGAAACTATGCCTTCTGGCATTTTTGTGAGACCAAAAGGGATACTTATTATTGTTATTGCTGCAATACTTATCAATATTGCACCCGTAACCTTTCTAATATGTAAAATAATCATAAGTAAAAGCCCAAAAATAGAAAGAAGTGTGCCTGTATTATGAAAATCACCATAAGTAACAAGTGTAGAATCATTATTTACAATAATACCTGCACTTTGAAGCCCTATAAACATTAAAAATATTCCAATACCAGCAGGAATACCCATTTTTAATGAATATGGAATTGAATCCATTATTAATTCTCTAATGCGGCCTACTGTAATAAAAATAAAAAGAATCCCTACAATAAATACTGCTGCCAATCCTTCCTGCCATGAAAGACCCATTGATTTTACAATAACAAATGCAAAAAATACATTTGATGTCATACTTGTAGCAAGCCCAATAGGATAATTTGCATAAATACCCATTAAAATACTTGCAAAAGCTGCTGCTAAACATGTAGCAGTAATTAATGCTTCTCGCGGCATACCAGAATTAGAGAGTATATCAGGGTTTACAAAAATAATATAACTCATGGTCATAAATGTTGTAATACCCGCAATAATTTCTTTTTTTACTGTGCTGCCAGAAGATGTGATACCAAAAAACTTATCTAACATATATGCTCCTGTTTATATTTAATCTTATTATATTGTAAATATAAGCATTATTTATATATTATTTATTATATATTTCATATTTATATGATAAATTTGGTAAAATTTATGTTTTTTTCAAAATTTTACTTGTATTTAACTATATATTTTATATATTATAATATTTTAATTTATAACTTATTTTTTTGCAATAAATTATTAATTTAGGTATTATATGAAAAAAACTGCTTTTACATTATTAATCTTGTTTGCATTATATTTTAAAAGCTTTGGTGCTGCTGCTGTTATTAAATCAGAAATAGATATAAACCTTAATATGATTAAAGGCAGTATAACTATTGCTTCTACAAAAGCTGAAACTGTAAATTTAGCACTTTACAGCGATATGCAGCTTTTAAGTGATGATAAAAGAATAAAATATAATAAAAACACAAATGAATATGTAATCAATCTTGATGGATTATCGCCAGTTATTATTTCATATATAAAAAATATCTCATCAGAAACAGATACTATTAATAAAGATTTTATTTCTATATATTCAAGCATTATACCTGCTGTTACAAATATAGAAAAAGCAGAGCTGTATATAAATATTCCTGAAAACTTCCAAGGGCTTGCAAGCCAGTTTGTTACATATTCGCAAAACCAAAATACAATGCTTTTTACATACAATACACTTCCTAAAAACATATATTTTGCAGCTTCATCTAATTATATAATTAAAAAAATAACACAAAAAAATATTGATATATATACTCTTTTATTTAAAGAACACGAAAATTTAAGCTATAAACTTCTTCAAAAAGCAGCATATTATATAGAAATGTATGAAAACTTGTTTTCTACTCATTTTCCATACCACAACTTTATTATAGCAGAAGATGTTAACCCTTATGGACATGCACTAGCTTCTATGGCAGTATTTGGCTCTGCTATTATAGATAAAGATTTTATTGCAGACCGTTCACTAGGACACGAAGTGCTGCACCAGTGGTTTGGTGCCGCTATTGAATGCAGTATGACTGACGGGAACTTTTTAGAAGCAATAACTACATATTTTTCAGACTATTTCTATGAGAAAGACGATAGAATAAAATATAGAAAAGATATACTTACAAAATATCAAGCTTATGCTGCATATAAAAATTTTCCATTAAAAGATTTTATATATAATGCAGGCAGAAAAGAACAATCCATAGGATATGGTAAAGGGCTTATGGTGCTTCACATGGCTAAAAACAAAGCTGGTGATGATGCCTTTATGGCAGGTATCAGAAAATTTATAAATGATAAACTTTATTCTTCTGCATCATGGAAAGACCTGCTTACTTATATCGGTATGAATGAAGATTTTTATAAAAGCTGGATATTAGGTAAAGAAGACATCATTCTTGCAGTAAACAATACTGGTTATCAAAATAATACACTTACTTTTAATCTAATTAGAAAAGGGGGCGAAGAAGAAGCAGATGTTCCTTTTACCTATATTTCTGAAAACCATACCGTTACAGGAAAATTCAAGACAAAAAAAGGTGTAAACCAGATTGTTTATACTCTAAAATCTGATAATGATACATTTATAATAGATGACAGATATGACTTAATGCGGGCTTTATATCCAGCTGAAACAGTATCATCATTTGACTATCTTTTTTGGGCTGATGATATATTATTTGCTGGTGATAAAAATGAAGATAAAGCATTTAGAAAAGTATTTCCTAATATAAAAGATACAGTGCATATTAGAAAACTAAGCCTGCACCACTTAAAAGATAAAAATGTGATTATAGCTATGGAAAATACTGTGCCTCAAACAGTTGCTGAACTTTTAAAAAGCAAGCTTACTTTTACTTTTGAAATAGGCAATACTACATACAAAATAGTAAAAAATCCATATTCAAAAGGAGATAAATTTATTATGTTTTCTTTTAACCATACAAAAGAAAGCCTTAATAAATTAACTCATTATGGCTCTTATTCATATATATCACTTAATAAAAATGAAGTAATTGCAAAAGAAAAAAATACTATGCCAAATGGCATAAAAATATTTGGCAGATAGAGGAATATAATGAAAAAATTTTTACTTTCAATCTTAATAATTATGATTTCCTGTTCTTTCAGCTTTGGAGCTGTATATAATCAGGATAACAGAATACCAGTGCCTTATGTGCTGAAAACAGTTAGAGATTTTGAAGATAATGCTAATACTTATGAAAAAGTATTAATGCGGAAAAATATGCTTCACAAACTTTCTGTATATGGAGTAAATAAGGTTAATGATATAAGCGATGAAGCAATAGGATTTATTTTCCATATGATAAAATTAAATATTGGTGAAAATAAATTTGAAGCTGGACTTAGTAAAATGGCAGAGTTAAAAGATATGCCTTCTCTTACATGGCTGCAAATACTAAGATGTTTTGATGGAATTGATGCAGACAGCTTTTATGATGCTTATTTCTCTAAAAATCCACTGATTCAGCTTAATATATCTAATGCAGAATATATTGCAGAACAGGGAAATTATTATATTTCATTTACTCTTTTAAGAAAGTATGGAGATAAAACTGTAAATATCCCTTATGTACTTGAATACGAAAATAAGAAAGAATACGGCAGGCTGCAATCAAGTATAGATAGAGAAGAAACTTTCAAAGTGCCTGTAAATACAGGAGCAGTAAAGCTTACATTAGACCCTAATTACCATGTAATAAGAGAGCTTACTGATAATGAAAAAACACCTGTGATTGCAGATATTTTACACAAAGAAAATGTGCTTTATATAGATAAACAGCATAATAATGCAGTATCTGCAATATTTAAAAATCCAAAATATATAAAAGATGATGAAGCAAAATTCAGTGATTTAGAGAATAATGATGTAATCATAGGAAGCTATGATAATAAAATAGCTAAATTTTTTGCGGATAAACGTATAAGTGGCGAAGATAATACTGATTATTTCATTTTTAAAAACCCAGTGAATAAAGAAAAATTTATTCTTATTGCAAATAATATGCAGACAAGCAATATGCACCTATTAGAAAATTATGCTTTTAATCAAGAATTATCATTTAAAAATGATAAATTAATATCTAAATCAAACATGCCTTCTGATATGGGAATAATTATATTAAATCATGCAAAAGATGTTATTGTAGATGTAAAAAAACTAGATTCATTTCAAGAAATGATGAAAAAAGCTTCTGCTTATAAAACAATCTTTATTGGTGAAAGCCATGATGAATATGCTCATCATGCTACTCAACTTGCTGTTATTGAATATTTAAATAACTCTAAAAAGAAAACAGCAATAGCTATGGAAATGGTGCAGTATAAATATTTAAATATTATTAATGATTTTGTTAAAGGCAGAATTACTGAAAAAGAAATGCTTGATGGAATTGATTACTATAACAACTGGAATTTTGATTATTCTCTATATGCTCCTATATTTAGATATGCAAG
>CAMEZN010000125.1 GCA_945947845.1 uncultured Mucispirillum sp.
AAAATGATAAAAATACAGAATCTTTATCAATAGTAAGTGTATTTAATTTTGAATTTACAAGCTTAGCTTTTAGTATATGAATAAGTTTATAAAAAGTTAATCCGTCCATACAATCTCATTAATATTATTATTATTTTAATAGATTTTATATATTATATTAATTTTGTCTATATTTTTTTTGAACTTTCTTAAAATTAGGAAGTCTATCAAATATAATAAAGATTTTTTCAACCTCCTATAAAAGATTAATGTGGTAATATCCCCAAATTACCATTTAATCTCTCCTAGAACCTAAAAGAAAATGCCAACATTCCCCAAGTGTTGGCATTTTTCTTTTATAATCATCATAAAATTTTTAAATATATAGTATGTAACAAGCACTAATATATAAAAAATGAACCAATAAAATATAATTTATTGAGCTTTGATGTGGCAGTTTTAACTTAAAATAGACTGCAAATATATATTATTATAAAATAATAATTACACATTTTATTATAAAATAATTGCTTTTTGCTGCTGTATGAAAAAATGGGGTAAAGCAGTTTAAAAAGATATTGTAAAATTTTTCAAGTTAATATATACCCAATAAGATACAGGAGATATATATGAATGAATTTGATAAATTAGTAGATATAGTAAAAAAACTTCGTGCACCTGATGGCTGCCCATGGGATAGAAAGCAGACATTATACAGCTTAAAAGATGCTCTGCTTGAAGAAACATGTGAATTAATTGATGCCCTTGATAATAAAGATATAGAAAATATTAAAGAAGAACTTGGCGATGTGCTTTTACATGTTGTATTTCATTCACAGACTGCCTGTGAAGATGGTCTTTTTAATATAGAAGATGTTACTCGTGGTATAAATGAAAAATTAATCCGCAGACACCCACATGTTTTTAAAGACGAACATTATGAAACTGCTGAACAGGTAAAAGAAAGATGGGAAGAGATAAAAAAAGAAGAAAATAAAAACAAAACTGCTCCCCAGTCTGTGCTTGATAAAGTGCCAAAAAGCCTGCCATCTCTAATGCAGGCAGAAAAGCTGCAAAAAAAAGCCTCAAAATACGGTTTTGACTGGGAAAATCCTGAACAAGTATTTGAAAAACTGCAAGAAGAACTTAGCGAACTCCATGAAGCATATAAAGAAAACAATAAAGAACATATAAGTGAAGAACTAGGCGATGTTATATTTGTGCTTTCACGACTTGCCTCTCACCTAGATATAAGTGCTGACGAATCATTAAGAAAAGTTAATAAGAAATTTCGCAGACGGTTTGGGTTTGTAGAAAAAGCATTAAAAGAAACAGGTAAAACATTAGAAACGGCTTCTATCAATGAAATGGAAGAAAAATGGCAGGAAGCAAAAAGAAAAGGTTTATAAACTGCAATTAATACTATATAAAAATATTATGCCAGCTATAACTACCTGCTGAACTTTTTTAGAACCTGATTTTCAAGTTTCGTATATTCTGGGCTGATTTTCTTTATTATAATAGTATTTTTTGCACTTATTGTAATATTTTGTCCCACTGCCTTGATTTTTTTATCTACCAGTGTCATATCAATGCGAATTAAATCATCATCAAGAAGAGTAAGATGAAAAGGACTTCTACTAAATGAATTAGAAATTGCAGAAGGACTCTTTGTTAAAGGATTATAATTCCAGTTAGTAATGCCCATGCCTTGCAGTATTTTTTCATCTTCAATCGGCGAATATACAGTATACTGGTATTTATCTGCTGGTGAATTATCAATTATTCCACCTTCTAACTGTAAACGAGATGTAATATTTATATAGTTATTTTCATCATAGGATATTGTTACAATACCATCTAAAATTTTAGATTGAGTAATTAAACTGCACTGATTTTTTATTCCTTGGTTCACAATCGCAGGATATAGTTTTTGTGCCTGCTTGCAATCATTAGAAACATAATACATATCTACAATATTTCCAAGAACTGAATATTTAGAATTTATTACCTGAGAGCCAAAAAAAATAATTTTATATGTGCCTGTAAGGCCGCTGTGAATAAGAGAACTATCTGTAATATTTAAATTATTATAGTCTTTTCTTAAATTAGAATGGGAAATAATATTGGTATTATTAAAGGATTTTTTTTCATTATTATGCTTATCTGTGCTGTCTTTTATACTTTCATTATTTTCTGCATAACTGCTATTTTCAGAAAAACTTTGAATATTATAAGATGAATTATCTATATTAGATTTATATACAACTTCACTGGATTCAGTCATATTATCAAAAGATGAAACATCTCTTTCATTGTAACAGCCTGAAAAAATAAAAGAAATAAAAATAAAAACAAAATAAATATTATAAAAATATTGTTTCACAAAAATATCAGTTAATTTAAAAAAACATTATAAATTATAAAAGGGCAGCACAGCTGCCCTTTTATATGTTTATATTACCAAATCAAACCAACTTCTGCACCAACTGTCCAGCCGGAAAAGTCATAATTTTTATTATTTAATTTTGTTTTGTGGTATAAATATTCTGTGCCAACACCTACAAAAAGAAATTTAAGTGCCTGCAACCTTACACCAGCTTTTGCTGAAAAACCAACATCAAATGATGATGTGCTTGTTGATGACTTTCCTATTAAATCCAAAGTAGAATTTAAACCACTAAAATGAAAAGATGGTCCTATACCAAAATATGGTCTTAAAGAAATCAAATCAATACCAATTTTTGGCTGCAACATCAAATATGGTTTAATATCAAATGACCATAATGCTTCTGTATAACTTGCCAAATATTGATTATTGCCTGTATATAAGGCAGCTTCATTAGTTGCCCATCTGCCGCCAAGAGTAACTTCTAAACCAATAAATCTCCATAAGTCTCCACCAATAGTTACTGTTGCAGGACCTTGCAGCCCTTCCATTGATTTACTGTCTGGAAATGTATAGGAATAACCAAATAAAAGCCAGCCGTCATTACTTCTAGATTTGCTTTCCTGTGCATAAACTTCGCTAAACGAAACAGCTGAAAAAATAAATAAAAATGACATAATAAACAAAAACTTACTAAATACTTTCATGTTTTCACCTCAATAAAAATATTAAAATACTATACCTAATTCACCACCAAACATAATGCCTGATGCATTATATTTGTTTTTTACACCATTATATTCTACTTCCATTGGATTATATAAGTATTCTACACCTATACCAAATAAAAATCCATTCTCAACAAATCTTACACCAGCTTTTGCTGAAAATCCATAAGAAAATATATTATTTTCATAATTAGTATTATTAGCAGATATTTGCGGGCCTATACCAATATATGGCAGCACATCAAACATACCTGTATCAAATTTAGGCTGAATAAGAAAATCAAGACGAATAGGCATAATATTTATATCTGTATCTGCTTGCTTTGGTTTTAAATCCCAAAGATAACCTATACTGAAATCTATTGCTACCCAGTCTGTTACCTGACCACCAATGGTTAAATTAGCAGGTCCCATAGGCGCAGTTGCCCCGCTTTCTTCTGGAAGAAAATAACTGTATCCTAAATTTATCCACATATCTTCTGCATAAGAATAACTTGCAAAAGACATTAAAAACATTATAACAACCAATGTTTTTTTCATATAACACCTCACTTAATGATAGTCGTAAATAATAATCACTTGGTTACATAAATAGTTGATTTATAAAAATTAAACCCACATTTTAAATGCGGGTTTATTAAGATAAATATTTTACTAAATATTTTTTACTCAAAACTTTCTGCATTTTCAGTATCTGTTTGTTTTAAGACTGCCCGTATTTTTTTAACACGGTTGCCATCAACTTCTAATACTTCATATATACAGTGTTCATCTTCAGCTTTATCACCAGCAACAGGCACTCTGCCTAATAAGTTAAATACATAACCGCCAATAGTTACCTGTTCTTCATCTTCAAAATTAATGCCTATTCTTTCACCAGAATCTTCCAATGAAGCCATACCATCAAATTCAAAAGTATTCTCATTTATTTGTTTACATTCCTCAGTTCTTTCATCATGTTCATCAGAAATATCACCCATAATTTCTTCAATAATATCTTCCATAGTTAAAAGTCCTGCGGTGCCGCCATACTCATCTAACACTAAGGCTGTGTGTATCTGTCGTCTATTCATTTTAGCAAGTATATCAGAAATAGATGCAGTTTCTGGAACAATAATCATTTCTCTTACAAGTTTTGATAAATCATGACAAGGTTCTTGTGCAAGCTGGTTTTCAAGTAAATCTCTAATATGTATCATACCTACAATAGAATCTTTTCCACCTTCACAATATGGATATCGTGTATGGTTTGATGCTTTAACAATAGCAAGATTTTCTTCATACGATTTATCAGCTATCAGGCATATAATATCCTTTCTTGGTGTCATAATTTCTTTTGCAACAGTATCAGAAAAATCAACTGCATTTTTAATAATTTCTTCTTCAACAGTATCTAATACCCCGCCTCTAACACTTTCTCCTACAATAAATTTTAGTTCTTCCTCAGAATGTGCTGTTTCTGCTTCTGATGCAGGTTGTATTCCCATTCTTTTTAAGAAAAATGCAGATAAAAAATCAAATGTTTTAATTAATGGAAAAAATATTACCCAAAAGAAATGAAGTGGTGCTGCCACTTTTAATACAGCCCCTTCTGTTTTTGCAATAGCAATAGATTTTGGAATAAGTTCACCCATTACTACATGCATAAGAGTAATAAATGTAAATGCAATAACAAAACTAACAGTATGAAGAAGTGTTTTATTATCGCCAAAAAAACCAGAAAATAAATATTCTAAAAGTCTTGCAAAAGCAGGCTCTCCTATCCAGCCTAATGCAAGAGATGATAATGTTATACCTAATTGAGTAGCACTTAAATAAGAATCAAGCTTGTGGGTCATACCAAGAGCAAGCTTTGCATTTGGTCTGCCTATTTTAACCAATTCTTCTAAACGAGAACGTCTTATTTTAACAACTGAAAATTCTGATAATACAAAGAAACCATTGAGAAAAACGAGAAGAACAGCAAGCCCCAGCATCAGGACCGACTCACCAATATTAATGTCCATTATACTCCCTGTAATTAAAAATTATTCCGATTAATAATCGGTATCTTATACAATATCTTATTTTTTTATAATTGCAAGTATTATTTTTTTTATAAACATACTTTAATTGTAAAAAAACATATTTAAATCATATTTAATAGTTATTTTTTACTATTGATTAAAAAAATGAGTTATGATAATATTATCAGCATAAAATTTAAAGGTGGTGCCATGTCAACAATAATGAATGAAAAAATTGAATCTATTTACCGACAAATCGTCAACAGAAATCCGGGAGAAGTTGAATTTCATCAAGCTGTTAGAGAAGTTTTAGAAACTCTTGGTGTAGTTTTAGATAAACACCCAGAGTATATGGAGCAAAAACTTATTGAAAGAATATGTGAACCTGAAAGACAGATTATTTTTAGAGTTCCATGGATAGATGATAAAGGTGAAATACACATAAACAGAGGTTTTCGTGTTCAATTTTCAAGTGTAATGGGTCCATATAAAGGCGGACTTCGTTTTCACCCATCAGTTTACCTTGGTATTATAAAATTTTTAGGTTTTGAACAAATATTTAAAAATGCTCTAACAGGTATGCCAATAGGCGGTGCAAAAGGTGGTTCTGATTTTGACCCAAAAGGCAAATCTGATGCAGAAATCATGCGCTTTTGCCAAAGCTTCATGACAGAACTTCATAAATATATAGGCGAATATACAGATGTTCCAGCAGGAGATATTGGTGTTGGCGGTAGAGAAATAGGCTATCTTTTTGGTCAGTATAAAAGGTTAACTGGCAGGTTTGAATCAGGAGTTATCACTGGTAAAGGTATGGCATATGGTGGTTCTCTTGTCCGTAAAGAAGCAAC
>CAMEZN010000126.1 GCA_945947845.1 uncultured Mucispirillum sp.
AAGAGTCCAGAAAAGAATTGTATTTGCAATATAATATTCAAGAACATATGCAACAGAGCTGTCTCCAAATAGTGCCTGATTTACTGGTAGACCAATAAATACAACATTAGAATAAACAAATAAAGCTAAAAATACTCCCATATTTTCTTTTTTAACTTTAAAGATTTTACCTGCAACATAACCAATAGGATAAAGAACAGCAGTTGCAATTAATGCAACCAAAATCCCCCCTGCTGATTCCATAAACTGTGCTTTTGTAAATTGGTATGGAAGTGCTGATAAAATATAGGCTGGAAATGTTAAATTAACAACAAGCCATGCTATTCGTGAACCAAATTCCGTAGATAAAATATCTTTTTTTGTAAGAATATAGCCTACTGCTATTAATAGATATACAGATATAATACTTTGAATAGAATCTAAAAAGCCCATATAAACCTTCTTATGTCTTTTAAATTTTTGCCTATTTGTATTAATACTCTTTTTTTATAAAATCAAGAAAAAATTTAATAAAATTTACACCTGCCTTTTGTAGCATATTTATAAAATAATTTATCTACATATCTATATGGTAATAAAAGGTTATCCCTACCTTTTGGTATACCAAGCCGTGATGAAATAACTATACTATCAGGTAAATATCCTATATCTTCTATATAAAATTCTTGATTAAAGTGCTGTTTATCCCATGATTTATCAATGACAAGGCTTTTACATAGCAGCGTTTGACCAGAAGCAAGATAATGTATATCTCTTAACATGCCATTCTTCTTATTTATATGCTGCATAAAAGATAATACATCATCACTATTATCAAGAAAACATATACCTGATTTTATTAAAACTGCATCTCCTTTGCCTAATGCACTTATATTAAATGAAGCCCCTGCTCTGCTGTGATACATATATATAGTGCCTGCATTCATAAACATTGCTGCCCTGTTTAATGAATAACCAAGGCTTGAATGACTTGCAGGTTCATTTATGCTGTATGCTTCTGTTTCAATAATCCTAGCCTTTAAAAGAACACCATTTATCTTTCTGCATATTATTTTACCTATTAATGATTTTGCTAATCCAATAACATCTTTTTGGAAAAAATCATTGTTTAAAATCATATAAAGCACCTAGTTATATTAAGTATTTCACTACATATACAGTTATAATACACAAAAAAATTTTATTTACAATTACAAAACATTTTATAAATAATCAATTTTATAAATATATCAATAAGTTATAAAATAATTATTTTTTTATATTTTTTTGTAACCTTTTAAATAATACTGCGACTTATAAAACATAAGAAGTAAATAAATAATTTTAAAAAAAGGAGTAGCCTTATGAAAAAATTACTTTTAACAACAATTATTGCATTATTTGCTGTATCTGCATTTGCAGGTGATATGGTAATCCAGCCAAACCAACTGCCACAAAATGCTCAAAAATTTATTGCAGATACTTTTAAAGGTGCAACAATAGCAGCAGCACAAAGGGACAGAGATAGTTTTGAAGCAGTTCTTAACAATGGAGCAAAAGTTAAATTTAACCTTAATGGCGAATGGGACGAAATAGAAGCTTATGCAGCTCTTCCAGATGGACTTCTTCCAGCAGCAGTTGAAAAAGCAGCTAAAAGCCAAGGTGGACAAATTATTAAAATTGACAAAGATTTTGGATACTTTGATGTAAAATTAAATAATAATCTTGAATTAAAAATTGATATGAACGGTAAAATATTAAAAAGAGAAATGGACTAATCTTTATCCCTTTAATATATAACCTATCCGCCTGTTTCCCATTGTGGAAGCAGGCATTTTTTTGTAGTAATCTCATCATTAAGCTAATTAATTATTTGGTTTATAATGATTATTCTCAATATATATCATAAATTTTAACACAAAATAAAACATCATATTTTCTTATTTTATTTTATAAAATTTTTTAATTTTATATATCTATATATAATACAGACATATACAATATCAAAAATATTACTGCTATACTGAATATTATAAATCTATCATATATAATATTGAATAGAATTTTTTATTTTATATTTTTTTTGTAACTGTTTTATTTTTTATACGACTAATAAAACATAAAGCAAATATAAAGGTTAAAAACCTAAAAAGGAGTTATAGTATGAAAAAAATTTTATTATTAACAGCAGCATTTTTAATGACAGCAAGTCTTGCATTTGCAGATATGGTTATCGCACCTGATGCACTTCCAGCAAACGTAAAACAATTTATTCAAGCAAATTTTCCAAATTCTAATGTTATGTTTGCAGAACAGGACTATGATAGTATTGAAGTAAAATTAAACACTGGAGTAGAACTTGATTTTTATACAAATGGTGATTGGAAAGAAATTAAAGCTTATCAGAACTTTCCAACTGCTGTTCTTCCAGCACCTGTTGCAGAAGCTGTAAAAAATGCTCACCCACAAGCATTTATTATAAAAGCAGAAAAAACATGGAATGGTTTTGAAATCAAAACAAGTAATATGATGGAAATATATATTACAGCAAATGGTCAAATAATGGGACAAAAATTTGATGACTAGTGTTTATTTCTACATTTAGTTATGAAAAAAGCCGTTGAAAAAGCAACGGCTTTTCTTTTATATACATATTATATTATATTATATTATATTATACATTAAATCTACTTACTAATGTTTTTAAACCATCAGTTCTTTCCTGTAAATGAGCTACTGTTCTATTAACTTCACTTACTGCGGAATTACTTTCTTCAATACCAGCAGCTATTACCTGAGTATTATCTACAACAGTTAAAATAGTGCTGTATTGGTTAGAAACACTTGCTGCAACTGATTTCATTTCTCTGTGCAAGTCCATAACACTTTCCACTGCACTTTTAAAGCCCGCATTAGTTTCACCAATATTATCAACACCTGCTTGAACACTTTCTACTGATTTTGTCATTTCAACAGATGCTAGGTTTGATTTCTGCTGTAACGATGTAATAATTGATTCTATCTCACCTGTTGCATGCTGTGTTCTCTCTGCCAATTTCCTAACTTCATCAGCAACGACTGCAAAACCTCTGCCAGCTTCGCCTGCTCTTGCTGCCTCTATTGCTGCATTTAATGCAAGTAAGTTTGTTTGGTTTGCAATATCATTAATAACACTTAATATTTCACCAATCTGATTAGAGCTTTCTGCAAGTTCTGAAACAACTGATTCTAATGATACTGTTTCATTTTTAATAGTCATCATATCCTGTTGAACACCGTTTAACTGGTCTGCTCCCGATTGAGTCTTTGTAGCTGCACCTTCCAAAATATCCATATTAGTATCAAGAGCTTGTGATGTTTCATGGGAAATATCTCTAACTGTATCCATACTTAAAACCATATCAGATATTTGTTTAGCCTGAGAATCAAAAGTTGTTGATAATTCTTCCATTGTGGCTGCAAGCTCATTATTACCTGATGCTACTTCATCTGTTGCATCTTTAACTTCTTTGATAATACCCTGAACATTTTCTATAAATGTATTAACATGTTCTGCTAATGTGCCAAGTTCATCTTTTGATTTTATATCAATACGTTTAGTTAAATCACCATCACCACTTGTTAAGTTATTTACCCTGTCTACTAATTTATCAAGTGGTCTGATTACACTTGCATTTAAAATAATAATTACAAATACAGCTGTAACAATAGCTAAAAGAGCTAAAACAATACTTGCAACTAATGAGCCGCTTTGGTTTGTTATAACTTTTTTAGAAGCATCACTTACTTCTTTTGCAACAACTTTTTCAAATTCTTCAATTTGTAATAAAAGCTCTTCTTGTGTGCCATCAACTGTATTTTTTGCTGTGCGATACTGCTCAAATACAGGTTCAGCAGTTTTTGCTATCTTTTCAAGGTCTAATACTTTATTATATAAGGCATTTAATTCTCTAAGATTTGTTTCATTTTTAGCTAAGTCTCTTAGATTTTTTACAGTTGCTTTCATTTCATTTATTGGGCCATAAATTGATTTAAATAATTCTGGATTTGTGCTTGTGCCTGCGAAAATTTCTTCTGCAATCATTATCATTTTAACAGTATATTCTGTTGATTTTGCAACTTCATTAATAAATTTAACATAATCATTAATTATTTCTTTATCACCACGTTCAACAAACTGACTTAAAAGACCCATAGACCTTTTATGTATTACATCTGTTCCTTTTTCTATTTCATTAATAGTATTTTTAAATGCAACACCACCAGATATAATCTGCTTAAAATCTTCAACAGATTTAACTGCATTTTCTGTAAAAACAATTGCTGTATTATATAAAATATCAAATGATTTATTTAAATTTGCAAGTTCTGGTTTACTTTGAATTAATACTTTTAGTTCATCAACATGTTTTTTTTGTGTTCTATTTTTAACATTTGTAATATATTTTTCTTCATCATGTGTAGCAATATATCTATCAACATCAGCACCAATATTTAACACATTAGTTTTAACCTGAGCAATCATAAGGTTTGCTGCTAAATAAGATTCATCAAGTGTTTCTGTTTGTTTAATACTACTAATACTTGTAACAACAGAAAAAATACAACCTATAATCCCAATTAAAGCCAGTGCAATAGTGAAAACATTAATTTTCTTTGCAATTGTAAAGTTAAGCATTTTTATCTCCATTTATATCTTAAAAAATAATGTATTTTATATATTTTTTACTATCATATGTCAATAAAAAAAATATAAAACAATACAAAATTTTCTTTATATTTAAGGAAAAATATGATATAACTAGGCTTATAAATTAATGTGGAGATATATATGAAAAAACTTTTATTTATAATTTTATTTTTATTTTCTTCATTTGCATATAGTTTAGCAGAAGAAATCATTATTTCTCCAAATGACCTGCCTGAAAATGTAAAAACATTTGTGCAAAAATATTTTCCCGGCACAAATATCATGTATGCAGAGATAGACTATAATGAATATGATATAAGATTAAACAGCGGAACAGAAATAGAATTTTATAAAAATGGAGAATGGAAAGAAATAAAATCATACCAAAATTTTCCAGCAGAAATTCTGCCAACCCCAGTAGTGCAGGCTATCAAAAAAGCATATCCTAAATCATTGATTATTAAAGCAGAAAAAATATGGAATGGTTTTGAAATTAAAACAAATAATATGATAGAAATATATATTGATAGTAAAGGAAAAATTTTAGGACAAAAAATAGATAATTAATATAAAACAACTGCATATTACATTATATAAATAACTCATTCTATAATGCAAGAATGATATATATGCTGAATTATATTTTTAGCTGCTGTATAACATACATCAGCTGCCAAGATTTATAATTAATCAATAGCCATATAAAAAGCATAATATATTTTTATGGATTTCTGCATATATTTTATATATAGCTTCTGCCACCCATATATACTTTACTCCAATATTTATTATTTAACTTATCAGTTCTCACTGTTGTTCCTTTTCTTGGAGCATGTATAAATTTTCCATCACCAACATATATGCCAACATGACTTACCCGCTTGCCACCACTTGTTGCAAAAAAGACCAAATCACCTTTTTGTAAATCTTTTTTATACACAAACCTTCCTGCTTTAAACTGGTCTCTGGAAACTCGCGGAATAGATAAACCATTAAGTCTATATACTGCCCTTGTAAGCCCGCTGCAATCAACCCCTGATGCTGTATTGCCACCCCATACATAAGGTGTGCCTATATATTTATATGCTGTTTTCACAATTTCATTTCTTAAATAGTTTGACCCTTGTTTTTTTGTTGGAGCAGAACGAGATTTATGTAATGCATAACTTTCAGGAATAACCACAAAAAATTCATC
>CAMEZN010000127.1 GCA_945947845.1 uncultured Mucispirillum sp.
ATAATAGGATAAAAATGGTGTGCTATGGAAAATAACTGGATAATAACTGCAAAAGTGCATATTACAGAAGCAGATTTCAACTCTTGGCTTGCTTCCTCAGCAAAATTTAATACACAGGCAGAACTTTTTAACTGTGATAGTGATGACCCATTTGTCAACATATTACTAGGTGGCTCCATTAAAGCTCCTTACAGCTCAATTGCTAACTTTTTTGCTAATGAGCTTTCTGAAATGACTTTATCTTTTGATAAAGAATCACTACTTTTATATTACAACCAGACAAGCAGCTCATTAGACTTTGCATTTGAAATCAATAGATATAATGGTTTTAATACTGCTGTTTATAATACTGCAATATTTTTAAGTATTGCATCTTTTAAAAATAATGATAAAGCGGATATATGCCTTATAAGCAGTAAAGAATTTAAAAATATCTGCTATGCTGTTGAAATAAATAAAAACAGTATTAAAATCATTAAAATAAATAACCAGAATGCTGTAATTCCATATAAATACAGCCTTATATATGATATGCTTCATAAAGAAGATACTCTGCAAAACTATCTGCAAAAAGATTTATATAATTTATTTTATACTTTTATTACAAAAAGACTGGAAACAGATTTAGAAGATATTATTTTATTTTCATCTGAAAAACACCCAGCCGTAATTACTCCTGATGCAAAATATAAAACTGATGGAAAACATGTTCTAACAGATAAAGGTGAAATAGTTCCGAATGCAAACCCTGTTTCTTTTATATCACTTGGTGTTGGCTATGGTGCAGATAACGGCAGAGTATTTTATGGGCATATGGAAATAGAAAATGCTGATTCATCTTCATTCTTTGTATTAAATTACGGCTATGCAAAAGACAAATCCTATGCCTATTATAATGGAGAGCCGATATGCAAATTAAGCTGTAATTTTAGAGTATTTAAACAAAGTGATGGCTATGCAACAGACAATATCAATGTCTACTATAAAGGAATTATGCTAGAAGACAGCAACCCAATGGCTTTTCGCTTAATTGGTGATACTAATTTTGTTAATGCTGAATATTTAGCTGCTGATAATGTATGCACATATAGAAATGGTCAAAGTATTGAACATATTGATAATGAAACAGTTATATCTATTGGTAAAAACTTTTTTAAAGATAAAAATAAAGTGTATTATTTGACAACACCTTTAAATATGCTAAATCCAGATGATGCAAGAGTATTAAATGAGTATTATATTACAGATAAAACAAAAGCATATTTTTGTGATAAAAATGGAGCAGTATTATTAGAGCATGTTAACCCTGTTGGGCTCCAAGTTCGTTCTCGTATTGCAGCAGATAATATTAATGTATTTTTTAAAGGTAAAATCATTGACGGTTTAGACGGTTCAAAAGTAAATATTCAAAGCGATAATTTCAGCGGATATTTAAGCGATGGAAACCTTGTATATTATTATATGGAAAAAGTAAATGCAGACCCGCTTACATTTAAGGAATTAGATTTTGGCTACGGCTCTGATGGTAAAAATTTATTCTTTAAAGGAGAAGTAGTTAAACAAGGTAATTTTCAATCAGTAATATCTCTTTTTGATAGTTCCATTACAGATACAGCAAATACTTTTTCAGATGTAGATATTATTGAACTTGGCAATACATATAAACGGATAAAAAATAAAATATATTACAGCTCTATCTTACTTGAAAATGCTGATGCTGAAACATTTGAAGTAATGTGTGTAAATACCCCAAAAGGCGATATTACTACATTTTATGCAAAAGATAAAAATCATATCTATTATAAAGAAAGGCTTGTTCAGCAAGCAGATATTTCAACTTTTTCAATACTTCTACACCCAGATTATGATACAATTATAGACTATATTCCAAAAACTGCTGTTGATAGCAAATATACATATTTTAAAGATAGTATTATACCAGATATTAATCCTAATACTGTTTACCCATTTATAATACACAGAGCATGGCAGGCTGAAACAAATATTATTTATAAAGGTAAAGTTATTAAAAACATAGATTTAGATAATTTTCATAAAATAGAAGGCGATATTTATACGGATAATAAAAGAGTATATTATAAAATACTCCCTATTGAAAATATAAACCCTGAAAAAGTTATTATACTTTCTAATAACTATATCAAAGATGATAACGGGCTTTGTTATTTAGAAGAAGACTGGGAAGGATATTTAACAGCTAATTCCTTTACACCACATATTAATAGTTTTGATATACTGCCAGAAAATACTGCATTTTCTTTTGACAGATATAAAGTATATTTTAAAGGCATAGAAATATCAAATATTGATTTAAACTCAATACATATGATAGGTGATAATTATTTACAAGATAAAGACAATATATACTGTGGCAACATAAAGCTTGAAAATGCAGACACATCATATTTTATGCTTCTAGGTGAAGGCTATGCTTCTGATGGTAAAAATACATATTATCAAGCAAAACAATTAGATACAAAAAATATGCTTCATGTTTTAGGAAACGGTTATGCAACAGACGGCACAACTTTTTGGCTTTATGGTTCAGTATTAAGCAACCCATATGAACATCAATATATTACAGATATATTAGGCCAAGGTTTTGCATAAAATAAAAACGGGATTTACTATAAGCCGGATTCTGTTCCTGTAAAAACAGGCGGCAGTCATTTCTCTAGATTATTAATTGCTTAATAATTCAAGCAGCCTACCCGCTGGAAAAATGGGCTGAGCAACCCGTTCCAGCCTATTTGCCTTGCACTTAATGGGGCTTGTTCCCATACTTTTGTTACCAAAAGCAGAGGTGGGCTCTTACCCTCACCTTTTCACCCTTACTGCTAATGCAGCGGTTATTTTCTGTAACGCTTTCCCCGCATTGCTGCGAACTGATGTTATCAGTCATTATGCTCATATAGTGTCCGGACTTTCCTCTCGTAATAAACTATTACCAGCGACTGCCCGTAAATCCCAGTTATAAATATAATATATTTATGTAAAAATCAATATGAACTTTTATTAATATATATTAATAAAAAATATTACCTATATATTATAAAAGAAAATAATAGATTAACCACTAAAATACATACAAAAAATATTAGACCAAACCTAGATACTTTTTTTGCATCTTTTTTTAATAAAATATTTTCATAGTCAAGTGATAGTTTATATTTTTTATAAACAACCATAAAAATAACAGGCACAAATACAGTCATTTCTAATATAAATAACAAAAATTCAGCAATTATCTGCCCGTTACCATGATGAAAAATTAAAATAGAAACAAATATTAAAATACCCGCTAATGGTAAAATAAACCAAAATAAAAGCATATATAATAAAAAGTAATATATGTTTTTCCTTTTCTTCACATAAGATATAATAATGGCTGCAATATATATTAAAAAAAGTAAAATAAATATCAATGTATAGTTTCCTGTTTTTTCAAACAATGTAAAAAATAACAATCCAAAAGCAATAGTTGAAAATAAAAGCAGAAAGATATATTTCATGCTTGATTTCAGATTATCTATATTATTAGCTTTTACTGCCAGATAAAAAAATATAACAGTTAATATAACTAAAAGAAACTGTATGTATTCGTCCAGCATAATATTTCCATCATCATAAATAAAAAGTCTATAAATGCAAAGAAATGCACATAAAACAAATAACAATCTTATAAATATAATTTTTTTCATTACAATTCCTTTATAAAATATCAAAAATAAACTCTATAACTAATTATAATATAATAATAAAAATTTTTTTTCAAATATATTGTAAAAAAATACTTTCAAGTAAGCTAAAAATAATATATTTACTTATTTAGAATTATGCTATATAATATATCCGCCTTAAATTTTCAACTAAAACAAATCTTATAAAATACTTTTTTTATCCTAATTTATGGTTGACATATTATTTTTTATGGTGTTGAATATATCATATACTAAATTCATTAAGGAGTCATAGCCTATGAAGGAAAAAATTGAAAAACTCAGGGAACTGTCTTCACAAGCAGAGCTTGGCGGCGGTATCCAAAGAATTGAAAAACAACATCAGGCTGGTAAACTTACTGCCAGAGAAAGAATTGACCTTCTTCTCGATAAAGGCACTTTCATGGAGTTTGATAAATTTGTTACACATCGCTGCACAAACTTTGGTATGGAAAAGCAAAAATATCTAGGGGACGGTGTTGTTACTGGAACAGGTCTTATAAATGGCAGAACAGTTTTTGTATTTGCACAAGACTTTACAGTTTTTGGTGGTTCATTATCAAAAACTTTATCAGAAAAAATATGTAAAATAATGGATATGGCTGTTAATATGGGAGCTCCTGTTATAGGCTTAAATGATTCAGGTGGTGCCCGTATACAAGAAGGTGTTCAATCATTAGCAGGTTATGCTGATATTTTCCTTAGAAATACACTTTCATCAGGTGTTATTCCTCAAATCAGTGCTATTATGGGACCATGTGCCGGTGGTGCTGTTTATTCTCCTGCATTAACTGACTTTATCTTTATGGTAAAAGATACAAGTTATATGTTTTTAACAGGTCCAGATGTAATTAAAACAGTTACAAATGAAGATGTTACAAAAGAAGATTTAGGTGGCTGCTCTGTGCATAATGCTACAAGTGGTGTTGCTCACTTTGCTACTGAAAATGATACTGATTGTATTGTTAAAGTTAGAGAGTTAATGTCATTCCTTCCACAAAACAACATGGAAGAAGCACCATTTAAAGCTACAATAGATGATGCAAACAGGCTGGAACCAAGCCTTGAAACAATTGTGCCAGATAATCCAAATATGCCTTATGATATGAAAGAAGTTATCAAAAAAGTTGTTGATGACGGCCACTTTTTTGAAGTTCAGGAAGATTTTGCAAAAAATATTATTATAGGCTATGCTAGGTTAAATGGTAAAACTGTTGGTATAGTTGCCAATCAGCCGCAAGTTTTAGCAGGTGCATTAAATGTTGACGCATCAGTTAAAGCTGGTAGATTTGTTCGTTTTTGTGATGCTTTTAATATACCATTATTAACATTAGTAGATGTTCCGGGGTTTATGCCGGGTGTAAGCGAAGAAAAAGGTGGTATTATCCGTCATGGTGCTAAACTTTTATATGCTTACTGCGAAGCAACAGTGCCAAAAGTTACATTAATTACTAGAAAAGCTTATGGTGGTGCATATGATGTTATGAGCTCTAAACATTTAAGGGGCGATATTAACTATGCTTACCCTACTGCTGAAATTGCAGTTATGGGGCCAGAAGGTGCTGTTAAAATTCTTTCTCGTAAAGATATTGCAGAAGCAAGCGACCCTGCTGCAAAAGAAAAAGAACTTGTTCAAGAATACAGAGACACTTTTGCAAACCCATATAGAGCAGCAGAGCTTGGCTATATAGATGAAATTATTGAGCCAGCAGTTACTAGACCAAAACTTATTCGTGCATTTGAAATGCTTGCTAATAAACGTGTAGGCAATCTGCCTCGTAAACATGGTAATATACCACTCTAGGTTAAGGAGAAAGATATGGCAAAAATAACAAAAGTTTTAGCTGCTAACCGTGGAGAAATAGCTATCAGGGTATTCCGTGCTGCAAAAATGCTTCGCCTTGAAACTGTTGCGATATATACTCATGTTGATAGAGGTGCTCCTCATGTTAGATATGCTGATGAAGCATACTGTATATCAGAAAATGAAGAAGATACTTCTTACTTAAAACCTGAAAAAATATTAGAAATTGCTAAAAAAACAGGTGCAGCAATTCACCCCGGATATGGCTT
>CAMEZN010000128.1 GCA_945947845.1 uncultured Mucispirillum sp.
GCCTCAGCAAGTGCCGCTTTTATATCTTCTGTTCTTTGAATGAGCATAGCTTTTATTCTTTTAGCTGTTAGAAAATATAATAAAGCTGCAAAAATAATGAACATCGCAACTCGCCAGCCAAAAGTTTTCCAATCAAGCTCGCCACCAGCAGCAAATGCAGTTAATGGAAAAGAAAGCAATGTAATTAATAAAAATGCTTTTTTCACCTGCTCCCCCTTATGCTATATTACCAGAAATGGTTTTATATATTATTTCACTAATATCTTTTGCTTCTTTTTGTAATGTCTGCCTAGCAGTATCATAAGACTGCTTTAATTCATTACGGGAAGCTTCTGTGGTTTTAGATATTTCTGCTTTTGCTTCACTAATGATTGCTTCAACTTCTATTGCTGCTACGTCTTTCATTGTAATTTGATATGCAGACATTTCAGCTCTAACAGCAAGAAGTTTTTCTTCATAAGCTTTTTTAGAATCTTCAACAGATGCAAGCCCTGAATCTGCTGTTGATTTAAGTTGTCTTATCTTTTCATCTCTTGATTCAATAGTAGCTTTTACAGGGTTAAGATATAAAAACTTAGCCATAATAATAACTACAATAAGAAGAAAAAGTTGGATAAAAAGAGTTTCGTCTAAACCGATAGAAATCATCAGCCATGCTCCTTATATGATTTGTAGTATATTTTATAAAATAATACAAAATATATCTGAAATAAAATATGCTCATATATAAGCAAAATTTTACTAACAATATACTTTATCAGTAATATTTTAAAGTGTCAAGATTAAAACATTATATTAAAGACTGAAAAACATAAAAAATATACACCACTTTATTTTTCTTGACATATGGCAGTTTAATATACTATTTTAAAGTGTTTTAATTTTATAATCTTTTTATAAATTTTAACAGTTTTTTATATGCTTTATTAATATAAATTTAATATAGTTATATATCTATTCATTGATTTGATTTAATATTTCATCTATATATCGAGTATTCCAAAATTCTATACCCGGATAGTCATCATGTATTAGTGTTTTAGGGGTTTCAAGTTTATCAAAAAAACCTGTTGTATGTATCTGCTCAATCTGGTTTTTATAATCAAAATATAAGGTGGTAATCATCATCATATCTACATCTTTACCAAAAGCAGAATATGTAGACTTAAAGCCCATATAGTGATTTCCATATTTTTCAAGATTTCTAAACTTCATCAACATATCTTTATATTTTTTAAAATATGACTTATTACATCTTTTAATATATTTAGTAGAATTTAAAATATCATATACATTGCTTACATCAATTTCTCCTGCTAGGACATCTTGATTAGATAGTAATTTTTCTAATTCATCACTTGAATTTGGAAAATATTTTAGCTCAAACTCATTTTTCAGCTTAAACCATTCTGGCGGATTATCTTCTAATGATGTGCCGCGAAATATTCCATAATAGTTTACATTATCAGTTATATTCCACTGGATATGTTCTTTATCTATATGCTCTACATATGCAAACATATACTGCATATTTTTAACTTTTGATATGTTCCACGAACTTAAATTATCATTGATGCTGCCTGCACCATAAAACATTCCTTCCATATTTTCTACATTTGAAACGTCCCAGGATTTAATACCATTAATATCAAAAAAGACAGCCCCATGAAAAAGCCATGACATATCTGTTATTTCACTTGTATTAATCATATCAAGGGGGAATTTTTCTTCTTTAATCAAATAGATAAGCTCTTCTTTTGTTTTTGGGGTTACTTTAACTCTTTTACTACTGTTTAAAATATAATAAACCTGATTTACAGCAAGCATAATTATCATAACAGAAAAGAACAAGATTACATATATTTTTTTATAATACTTTTGTCCTATTTGTATATATTTCTTGTTATCCATAATAAAACTTATCCTGCTTAGTATTGGAAAAAGATATTAAATGCACCACTTATTCATACATATTACAGTTATAAATATTTTATATATAATTATTTATTTAAATGATAGAATAAATGCTTCAACCATATTTTAAATATGCTTAATTATCTTTATCCATTGAATGATATTTTATAGTATAATACCACACAGGCATAGTATTAAGACCACTTTGTGCAAATACTTCTAACAAAGATGTATTTTCATAAACATTCCACTTATCAATATTTTGATTAAAATTCTTTGCATACGAAAACATTAAATCCATATTCTCCACATTGTAAACATTCCATCTATCTAATGGCTGATTAAAGCTTTCTGCCATATAAAACATTCTTGCCATATTTTTAACATTAGATACATTCCAGTTATTTAATGGCTGGTTATAAAGCTTTGTATAGGCAAACATCTGCCCCATATTTTCAACTTTTTTTACATTCCATCTTCCAATATTTCTATTAAAAGCATCATTTTTATAAAACATACCAGACATATCTTCTACATTGGATACATTCCATGAAGAAATATCTTTATTAAAACTAGTATATGCGAACATATATGACATATCTTTGACTTTTGAAACATTCCAGCTGTTTATATCCTGATTAAATATATAAGCATGATTAAACATGCTGCTCATATTATCTACATTTGATACATTCCAGCTGCCGATATTCTGCTTAAATAATACTGCATACTCAAACATTTTACTCATATCTTTGACTTTGGACACATTCCATTTGTTTATGGGTTTGTTAAATTTTCCTGCATACATAAACATTTCACTCATATTATCAACATTAGATGTGTCCCATAAAGATATATCTTGATTAAATTCTACTGCACCAGAAAACATTGCAGACATATCTTTTACATTAGATACATTCCAGTATCCAATTGGCGAATTAAACTTTTTATTATTTAAAAACATGTGGGACATATTATCCACATTTGATACATTCCAGCTGCTTAAATCCTGATTAAAATTTTTAATATTAAAAAACATGCCTGCCATATTTTTAACATTTTGCACATTCCATTTACCAATTGGTGCATTAAAATAAGGTGCATTAGCAAACATATAAGACATATCTCTTACATTAGAAACATTCCATGATGAAATATCTGCCCTAAAATTATGTGCCTTAAAAAACATATGACTCATATTATCCACATTTGATACATTCCAGTTTCCTATATCACCATTAAAGTATGGTGCCTTATGAAACATAAAAGACATATCTTTAACATTTGATACATTCCATGAAGATAAATCAGCTGTCAAAAGGCTTGTATCAAACATATGACTCATATTATCCACATGAGAAACTTCCCAAAACTCTATGCCCGGAAGTTCATGAATTATATCTTTCATTAAAATTTCATATGTATCAATCTCATCTTCATCTATCTGTTCTTTCCTGCCATACACTCTATATACATCTTCTACTCCAAACGATGTAAACATCATTAATTCAAAATAACTTTTATTTGCAAACACATAGGATAAATCAGTTATATTGCTTATATCTATTTCACCGGGATATACTCCCCTGCCACTTATCAAGGTAATAAGCTCATCTTTTGTTTCAGGAGTATAAATAACTTTAAACCTGTTCTCTCCCTTATACCATTCAGGCAGGTTATTCATCATAGGGCTGTAATCAAACATTCTATAATAGTTTGCTTTTTCAGAAACATTCCAGCTGCTTAAATTATCAGAAAAGTTGGAATATGCAAACATAAACATCATATTTTCTACATTTGATACATTCCAGTTAGATATTCCCCCTTTAAATTCAGTTGTATTTTTAAACATTTCAGACATATCTTTTACATGGCTTACATTCCATGTTTCAATACCTGAATAATTATCCCGTGGATAAAGATAGAAAAGACGGGATAAATTATCAATATTCCTTATATCTATAAGATTTAAAGGGATATCTTGATTCTGTATTAACAATTCAAGAGCATATCGGTCTTCTGGCACAAACATTTCAAAATCAGATAAATATCTATCCTTAATCTGTATAATTACTAAAATAACTATCAGTATAATTATACCATATTTTATAAATGCACTAATATTAACTTTTTTTTGTCTTCGTCTAGGATATGTATAAACTTTATTACTGCTGTTTGAAGGCGATAATATTTTATTACTCATAACCTATTCTCATTTGCAAATAATAATGATTCATCATTTTTAATATATTTCTTTATTTAACATAATCAGCAATATATTTTTTACTGCCAAAAGGCACTTTCCAGCTGCTTAAATCCTGATTAAAGCTTTCTGCCCCTTCAAAAATATTTTTAAAATTATCTACTTTTGAAATATCCCAGCCTGAAATATCTGCATTAAATGATTTAGCACCTGCAAACATATTTTCCATATTTTCCACATTTGATACATTCCATGAAGAAATATCCTGATTAAAACTTTCTGCATTTGAAAACATATTATTCATATAAACCACATTAGATGTATTCCATGCAGAGATATTCTTATTAAATTTAACTGCACCAGAAAACATAGAAGACATATTTTTAACACTTGATGTATCCCATAAAGATATATCTTCATTAAAATTTACTGCATCAGCAAACATACTCTCCATACTTTCCACATTTGCCACATTCCAGATATAAAGCCCTGCATAATTTGAACGAGTGCTGCCTTGAAATAAACCAGTCATATCTGTTATATAGGTAACATCTATTTCATAAAGCTTAATATTACTATCATTTACAAGTTCTTTTAATTCTTCTAAACTTACAGGTTTATATTTACCAGTATTGCTGCTGCCATATGCCCACCAAGGAATTTGCTGACCTGTCTCCTCATCAAAAATGTTATTTTCTGCCAGATTTTCAGACACTTTCCATTTATCCAAAGAATAGCTGAACGATTTTGCACCTAAAAACATATTTTCCATATTTTCTACATTTGATACATTCCACGAAGATATATCCTGATTAAAACTTTCTGCATTTAAAAACATACCAACCATATAATACACATTAGATGTATCCCATGCTGATATATCCTGATTAAATTTAAGTGCACCAGCAAACATATATTCCATACTTGTAACATGTGATGTATCCCATGATGAAATATCGCCATTAAACTCTGCTGCACCATCAAAAACCAACTTCATTGTTGTAACATTTGATGTATTCCATTTATTAAGGTTTTGATTAAATTTAGATGCACCAGAAAACATTTGAGATAAAGAAGTAACATTTGATATATCCCAAGATGAAATATCACCATTAAATTCCGTATTTTCAGCAAACATTTGGAACATACTCTCTACATTTGATGTATTCCAAATAGATATATCACCGTTAAATTTACTTTTGCTGAACATTCCTTTCATATTTGTTACTTTTGATGTATCCCATGAGCTTAAATCATCATTAAAGTAAACAGTGCCTTCAAACATGCCTTCCATATTTTCTACATTAGATACATTCCAGTTTGAAATACCGCCCATAAAATTAGCTGCATTTTTAAACATTTCTTTCATATTTTTTACATTAGATGTATCCCATGAATCTATGCCGTCAAAACTGTTCCTTTGGCTGTCTTTAAAAAGTTCTGACATATCTGTTATTTCTTTCACATTAATAGAGCTTAGCTTTATATTATTTATCTTTACAAGCAGTGCCAGCTCTGTTTTATTCTTAGGAAAGTATATATCATTTTCTTTTTTTATCTGCTTAAATAAATCAGCCATTTCTTTTGCCTGACCGTTTTGCTGCTGCTTACAGGCTGGAAATAAAAATAATGCAAAAAGTAATATAAAAACTAATAAAATAAATTTTTTCT
>CAMEZN010000129.1 GCA_945947845.1 uncultured Mucispirillum sp.
TATATATATTAGAACAGTATAATAAATATCATGGTGGAGTAATGTCTAGACATATTGAAACAATAATTCAAATTGTTGGTTGGTTTCTAAAACTAAATAATAACAGTATGAATTATACCAAATTAATAAAATTAATGTATATTGCAGACAAACAAGCATTAGAATGCTACAATTACTCTATTAGTAATGATGATATTTTTTCTATGAAAAATGGTCCTGTATTATCTAATACATATGATTTAATAAAACATACTGGTGAGAATGTAAATATTCCAGGACTTAAAGAATGGAATAAATATTTTACAAAAACTGGCTATGAACTTTCTTTTATAGAAAGTAACAAATATGAAGTTGATAAGATTTTATCTGATGATGTTTTATGGTTGTCAGATGCAGATATAGAGATAATTGAAGAAGTATATAAGCAGTATAAAGATTATATATATTCAGATATAATTAATTTAATGCATGATGAGGCACAATTTCCTGAAATAAAATGGAAACAAGCTGAGATATATTCAACAGGCATTCCCATAGATTTTATCACTTTAATGAAATCACTAAACAAAAGCAATGATACTATAAAAGAATTTTTACAAATGAGTGGGCGAAGTATAACTAATAATTAAGTTTTGAAGCCACAATATTGTAGTATATTAAATAAATATCCTTTATTTAATAGATAATGCTTTTATATTATCACACTGTTCATCTATTTGTGAGCTTTTACAAGGATATGGATATATATATAGTGGATTAATTTGATTATCTTTAGTCTTTTCAAAAAATATTAAATAATCTTTTCTCCATTTTTCTACTTGTTTTTTTCTGTATATATATATATTTTCATATTTTTTTGCTTTTGTTATTTTTTTATACTCACCTTCATTTGTTTCTTTACGAATAATATTATCTAGCACACGTTTAATTTCAATATCAAGTTTACTTTCTTTCATACAGCATTTCCAACTTTCTACCTTATTACCTATAACGCCATAAAACTGTAAACTTTCTTCCATTATATTACCTACATCATATTAATATACTATTAATATCTTCTATTATGCTTCTATTTACTTTTATTATTTTATCTAATGTATTTACAATAAAAAACTTGTTTTCTGTATTTATTTTATTATCATAAATATTATATCTTAAATCAATTATATCTGAAAATTCATCTTGCAGTTTAAAATATAATGACAGTTCTTTTTCTTTAAATTTTTCTTTTCCTTTACCATTATTATAAATACTTAATAACCGTTTCATATTTCTATTATATTTGTAAACCTGTGTATATACTTCATCTTTTAATCTCATCTTCAGAAGTTCATTACAGAATTCTACTAACTTTTCACTTTCCGTAATTTCTATAAATTGATATCCTATGTCATCTGTTATTGTATAAAAATTATTATTAATAGTAAAAGAATTAAACATGATATTCACCTTGATTTTATATTTCCACTGCAATTATAGGCTGCAACTTTGCTGAATATTTACTTGTTCCATCTTCCTGCACATCTTCTAACTTTACTAAATCTATTAATATATTTTTTATTTTTATTGTTGTGCCGTCTGCAAGTTTATATGTTGACCATGTTTCATTTGTTTCTATAACTTCCTGTCTTATACCTGTTTTTTCTATAAATCCTTGTTCTGTTTTTACTTTGATTTTAATTTTTTGTTCTTCCATTACAGCACCTTTTTATGTTTTTTAGTTTTAATAAACCTTTATTGTATACTGTATACTATTAAACTATATTATGAAAATATCATTGTCAATTTAAAAATTTAAAATATTTTAAAAATTTCTTTATTTATTAATAACTTATTCTGTTTGTTATAACAAAAATATTTTTTACTATAACAAGTTATTTTCATTATTTAAAGTAATACTTTAAATAATTATAAAATTGTATTTATTATAGATTAAACAAAAAAAGCTCCCCATATAAATAGCTATGTAAATAAAAACTATAAAAATATTATTAATAAGTTATAGGTTATAATTTATGATTATTTCTTATTATATCTAAAAAAACTTTATTTCTGCTATCTGCATCATTTATTAAGCTGTCATAATCCATTATATAAACCATTGCATTAGTTGGTTCTGTATAATAGTCATAATATATCGGTTTTCCATTAGAAAAAAACTTTTTATATCTTGATTGTGCTTCTATGGCATTACAAACTTTATCATCTAATTCCATAATAATGTAACCCCATAATTGATTAATATTCTGCAAGTTTTGTCTAATTAACATCATATTTGTAGGAAGTTCTGTTATAGCAATTGCTTTATTTCTTGTACCAATTCCTTTTAATTCTATAATAACAGCATCTCTATTGCTATCTTGTAGAGAATTACTATCTGGTTTTGAATAAAAAATAGCTATATCTGGTTCTTTTCTTGCATCAAAATCTTCTGTCTCATCTTTTAATGCTTGTTTGATAGCTTTAATTGATTTATCGCTGGCAATATAATTAAATGTAGTAAACTTATCATCTAGCATCCAAATATTGTTATTATATAAATTAAAAGATTCACTTTCAAATCCTTGCTGTAATATTAAATTATGCAGAACTTTTTCTTCTACAACCTTATTACCTATAATTTTTTTAAAACTATCAATTATAGATTGTCTAAATAGTATATATTCTGCCAACTGCCTAGCCTGTATATCACTGATTTCATCTGCTATTTTATCAAAATCTATTTCATCTATATTATTCTTTGATAGAAAATTCTTGATATTCTTTCTAATTTTACTTTTATCATCTTCATATCGTTTTAAAGAATTTTTTAATAAAAAATCTTGAGTAAGTATAACAGCCTTTTCCTGTTCTACATATTTGGATAAATATGGATATTCATTTTTTATATTTTCAATTATTTCTTTATTTTGCATTGTAATATTAGGATATTTATTATAAATAATATTAGATACATTATTTAATATTTCTTTCTTTATATCTTGAATATCTATAAATTCTTCTGTTGTACCTCTTGTTGGAAATTCAAAAGAACCTCTATCACCTTTTACATTATCATCAAAGTATGATGATTCTACCAAAACTATCATATGTCTATTATCAGGCAATACAGATAAATTACTTTCTCTATCTTTTACAGATTGAACAGTCCTACCATTGGCACATAGAAATATATCTATATTACCATTGATTTCATCACTGATATAATAATACAAATTAAAATCTATCATATCATTATATGATGTTTTCATTTTAAATATTACTTTTTCTAATTCTGGAAGAGTATTAGAGTCTATCGATTCTCTTTCATTGTCAATATTAATGGTGATATTAACACTCTTGTTCTTTTGTCTAAGCAAATGCAATTTAATTGCAAAATATTTTAATACATCATCTCTTAAGTTATTTAAATAATTTTTAATTTCATCCTTATCTATTAATGCATATTTTTCATATTGTTTTTTTATATTCATTAAAGTAATTGTTGTTTGGAGCAAATTTGTTGTATTATCTACTTGTTCTATAGCACTATCTCGATATGAAGTATTAAAATTAAAATGTATATATTTATCCTGTGTATAACTATTTATTTCTACATTTTCAAAAATTTTAAGCCATGTAAACCTTCCTACACCTTTACATCCTTCTTGTTGTTTATATTCTGTTCTATATGTATTAAACGATTTAATGTTTTCTGCATTAAATCCAATCCCATTATCCTCCACTACAATATTATCTATTATAAAATCAGTACTATCTTGATTTATATGTTCTTCTATAGTATTAGATTGAATATTATTTCTTAAATTTATCTTAATTAATATATTAGTAGCTCCTGCCTCTATAGAATTACTAATACATTCGTACAAAGGTGTATTAAACGATATATTTTTCATATCTCTTATAATACCATTATAATTTATATCCATACAATCTGTTCCACTATATATTTTTTTATTTAACTTTATTATCTTTTCCATAATTTGTCCATATATTATTTATAAGTATATATTATTACATTGTTACATTTTGAAGCTTACCTTCACTATCAATAATTATAAATTATTGATAGTAAAAAGAAAAATGTAAATTTTTTAAAAAATATTTGTTGACTTTTTTTGCAGTTTTAGACTATATTATATATATGATAAGTGATGAACTTATTAAATAAAATTTGGAGAATTGATGATGTTAGATACTATATATAATTTTTTATTTACACCAATTATGTCTAAAGCGTTTATGGGTTTATTTTATGGAGTGAAACCTGTTAGTATTGCTATAATTTTTGCAGTTGTGTGTGTTTTTTTTATCGTAGCTGTAATTGTTTTAAATAGATTAGATAAAACTGCTTATTATAATAAAAAATTTGACGGAACTAAATTTAATAACAACGATATTATGAAAGAGTCTGTTTTAACTAATCTTGATGTTACGAGCAGAGATACTTATTCTTTATAATATATACTATAACAATTCATTTTCTAAATATAAAAAAATAGGGTTAGACAAATTATCTAGCCCTAAATCTTATTTTATTTACCTTATCTGTATGTTTCTCTATCTCCTAAACTATTTAATATTTTACCATTACTAACACCACTATCAAACCCATTTTCTATTGCATCTCTTATTTTTAATGCCGTAGTATCAAGTGAAACTTTATTGTGACCACTTTCTTGATGACTATACTTATTATTAATCCTTTCTCCTTCACTATAGCCTGCACCTGCACTTAATGGTCCAGCACCACCATTTTTATATAAATATAATATTAATTTATACATAAAAAAAGCTCACCATAATAGGTGTGCTTATATTATAGAATTATAACAACTTTCTGATACAGTCTATCCCTGCTTGATTATACCTAAATGCTTCTATTTCTTTATTAGTGTATTTAGCTTTATCAATAAACCATTTACCATACTTTTCATTTTTCAAATTGTTTAAGTTCGCTATCCTGCCTACTTTATTTGCAGAAATACCTAATATTTTACCTGCTTCTTCAGCTGTATAATAATGTTCTGTCCGTTCTGGCAGTGGCAGAATATTTTCACCTGTTAATTCTTTCACTGCATAACTGTCTAGTATTTGCGAATATCTGCCGTCACATTTATTTCTATATAAATCAGAAAACTCTTTTAATAATTGTGCTTTGTATAACTTATCTTTTTCAGAAAGTTCTGTAAACTGGGATACTGGTTTTTGAATGGAATAACTACCTGTTTTTCTAATAGCAGGCAACACTTCAGAAGTGACCCATTTACGAAAAGGTTTAGCATTAGGTTTGTCAGAGCGAAGAATTAATGCATACAAACCACTCTCATTAATAACTGCTACATTTCTATTTTGTGACCATCCGTCCAATCTAACTGGACAGGTACTTTTTTCATCTTCATCTAATTTTGATACTGCATCACGATACTTAGATATCCCTAATATTTCACATACTTCTTTTGCTATGAACCATGCTTCACCATCTTTACTAATAAGATTAATGATATTGCTGTTAAAATTAAAAACTTGAATATTATTTTGAATCATATTTCACTCCTTATTTTTAATTATTAATAAACAAGGAATGTTACATTTAAAAACAGGTATAAAAAAAGCTCCCTAGTAGGAGCTTTCTTGTAAATAAAGTGAGATAGATTTTTCATATTGTATTTCCATAAGGTAAAGATTTAATATAATTTTCCATATACTCCCAGTCTGGTTCATGTTGACTATTAGCAGGCAGACTTATTTTTTCTGATTTTATTAAATTTATTGTTCT
>CAMEZN010000130.1 GCA_945947845.1 uncultured Mucispirillum sp.
TTTAGGCAGAAGATAACTTCTGTCTTATTTTTTAATATTTTCATCAACAGAAACTATAATATAAAATATATTTTAAATCAATATCTATTTTGATGCAGAATTCACTATTTCATTAATAAAAGCTTCTTTATTGTTTAGTTCTAAATCCATTTTAAGATATCCAAAAATATTTTGATATTCCTGTGGCAGCTTTACAAAATCTTTCTCTGTTGTAATAAAAAGGGCTGCTCCCTTTTTTCTGCCCTGAGTAATTATACCATTTATGGATTTTTCTGAAAGCATTTTATGGTCTGCAAATCCTGCAAAAAATCTTACATCAAGCCCTGCATTTTGCAGTGTATGATAAAAAGCATCATTATTTGCAATACCAGAATAAGCAGCTGTTACTGCACCTTTTAAATATTTTAGGTCTACCACTTCATTTTTTAATATCACTCTATTAAATACTGTGTTACTGAAATAAATGCTCTGCTTATTAATAAAACCTTTCACACTTTCAGGAATATTATTATTTAATGCTCTTGTAAATACGATTATATCTGCTCGGCTTATACTTGATGGAAATTCTCTTAAATATCCAAATGGAAAAGGAAAACCAGTAGAGAGTGGTCTTTTATGGTCTAAAAGAAGTATATTTACATCTCTTGCAAGTTTTTTATACTGGTATCCATCATCAAGGATAGCAGCTGTTACTCCATACTCTTTTTTTGCTATTTCCAAAGACAGCTCTCGTTTTTTACCAGTTATAACAACTGCACTTGGCAGATTTTTTGCCATCATATACGGCTCATCTGCTGCCATTGGCGGTTGATGAAAAAAATTACCCTTGCCATCACTTATAACATTAACATCATAACCAAGCTTACCTTTATAGCCTAATGATAATATAGCTGTTTTTTCTCCCTTTTTAATTAACTCTTCTGCTATTAAAAGAGTATGTGGTGTTTTGCCTGCCCCACCCATTACTATATTGCCAACAGATATTGTTTTTATTCCTTCATTAATCATTTAGTTGATTCCCTGCCCTTATTTACTCTATACATATCCCATAAAAAAGCATACTTTAAAAATCCATACACATAGGCACTTACCCCTGCAATAAACCCGGGAATACCATCTAAAAAGCCGCCTTTTACTATATATATCTTCATAAAAGCAATAAAAGGACTAAATATCATCTTGCTAAGTTTAAACTTTTTACCTTTTATATAGTAACTTTCTGCACTAAGACGAGCATAACGGATTGTTCTTCTAAAATGGTCATCAATATCCCTGTATGAATAATGAATTAAATAACCATTTAAATGAGATGTATTCCCATCAACTTTTAATTCTTCATGAACAATCTCCCCTACCCATAAAGGAGAAGCATCTGCTTTTACAAGCCTTAATCTTTCATCTTTCTGCCATGAATAATTTAAAAGCCTTCCAAGATAATGGGTTTTTCGTCTGATATAATAACCAGCTGAACTGCCATTTGTAACAGCAGCAATAATAGATTTTTTTAGTTCATCACCTACTACTTCATCTGCATCAAGGTATAATATATAATCCTTGGAACATTTTGCAGTAAGAGAATTTTTCTGCTCTACAAACCCCCGCCATTCTTCATTATATATTTTTGCACCAAAACTTTCAGCAACTGCACATGTATTATCAGTAGAATTGCTGTCTATAATAATTATTTCTGATGCAATATCTTTTATGCTTTCAAGAGTTCTGCCAAGCCGTTCTTCTTCATTATAAACTATTAATGCAACAGATAAATTAAGCCTGTCCATAAAGCTTCTCCAAAACTGTTTCCGCAGTTTTATTTATTACATCTTCTGTAACTGATGAAAATACTTTTGATTTATAATCCTGCTCTACATTATCAATATCTGGCACTATATATGTAGTATTTGCATCATTGCCAAAAAGCCCCCACCGCCTGTGAGATAAAAATTTATAGGCTGGGTAAATACAAACACATTTTTTACCTAAATTACCTGCAATATGGCTTGGACCAGTGCTTGCTCCAATATAAAGCCTGCATTTATCAATTAAAGCAGCCAGCTCCAATATAGATTTTGCAGTATATACATATGTATTACTGCACTGACTGGCGATATATTCTGCTTCTTTTTTATCCCCTTCTGATGATGATATTACAATCTGTTTATCTGGCCATTTTTCATGTATTTTATTAATCAAACTAATATATTCATTCAACTGAAAGTTTTTTGTAGAACCACCTGAAAATGGGTGCACTACCACATAATTATATATATGGTTTTTATCTAAATATGAAACTATCTTATTATGGTTAAGTTTGCCATAGGGTATAGGGTCAATAGTAATTTTTTTACTGTCAAAAAGTTCTTCATCTAAATGTCTGATTAAATCAAGATTATATTCAGCTTCATTTTTTAATGATTCTGAGCGGTGCTGCCTTATACCTTTATTATAAACAAACCATGAAAGCGGTTTTGATAATGGACCTATTCTGTATTTTGCACGGCTTTTTAATGCCAGTTTTAATATCTGATTATTAGAGTATAAAGCAATAAAAACATCAGCATTAATCTGCTTTAATTTTACTGCTAATTCTTTATCACTGTAATCATCAATGGATATAACTCCATCAATAAATGTATACCCTTTAATTATTTCAGAATTATATTTTCTAACAAGCACATAAAGCCTGCTTTCAGGATACATTTTTTTAACCATTGAGATAGCAGGAATAGAAAGAACTAAGTCCCCTATTTTATCTGTTCGTGCAATAATAATCCTTTTTGGAGTTTTAATCTTTCTATTGCAGGATATAAGCATTACATACCCTTATTCTTCTGTTTTAAACTGCATTTCATATAATTTTTTATATGTAGGTGAAGTTTTTATAATTTCTTCATGTTTCCCAATAGCTTCAATACCGCCTTTATTAAATACGACTATCATATCTGCATTTAAAATAGTGCTTAGTCTGTGAGCTACAACAAAAGAAGTTCTTCCTTTCATTAAGTTATCAAGAGCTTTTTGAACAACTCGTTCGCTTTCAGTATCAAGAGCACTTGTTGCTTCATCAAGTATTAATATTGCAGGGTTTTTAAGTAATGCTCTTGCAATAGTTATTCGCTGTTTTTGACCACCTGAAAGTTTAACTCCCCGTTCACCGCATAATGTATCATATTTTTCCGGAAAACTTTCTATAAATTCATCAGCATAAGCAGCACGAGCAGCTGTTTTAATTTCTTCTTCTGTGGCACTTTCTTTGCTGTAACTTATGTTATTTCTTATTGTGTCATTAAATAAAAAAGCATCTTGCGAAACAATACTGATATTATGACGGAGAGAAAATAAATCATAATCTCTAATATCTATATTATCTATCAATATCTGCCCAGCAGTTACATCATAAAACCTAGGGATTAAGTGAGCCATAGTAGTTTTACCTGCACCAGAAGGCCCTACAAAAGCTACTGTTGAACCAGCCTTAACTTTAAATGATACATCTTTTAAGGCATATACATCATCTTTATACACAAATGATACCTGCTTAAACTCTATATCTTTATTCTCTGCATTACACTGTATTGTTCCATGGTTTTCTATAACTTCATCGCTTTCTTTAAACATAGAAAATACTCTATCACTTGCAGCAATAGCCGCCTGTAAAGCATTATTTGATGAAGCAAATAATTTTACTGGTTCATATATCTGGATAAGTGCAGCTAAAAATGCAAAAAATTCACCAGTTGTTACTGTGCCGTTTATAACTTGATAACCGCCAATAAAAAGAACTGCTGCAATACCAATTGAACCAAGAGCTTCTGTTAATGGGGAAGCTAATGTGCCGGCCAATACACTTTTATTTGCATATTTTACTGTTACAGCATTGGCTTTTTCAAACCTTTCCATTTCCTTATCTTCTGCAACAAATGCTTTAACAACACGAACACCACTAAAAGATTCTTGAAGCACACTTGTTAATATGCCCATACTCTCCTGTCCCCTTGTGCTGTATTTCCTTAACTTTTTACTAATCACACTAAGCGGATATATAAAGATTGGGTATAATATGATTGCAACAAGTGCAAGCTGCCAATTCATATATATAATAACACCAATAAGGCCTATCATTGTTACAACAGCACGAACCATATTAATAATAGTAGGTATAGATGACTGAACTAAATTAATATCATTAATAATACGGCTCATTAATGAACCAGTAGATTCTTCTGCATAATATTTGACTGGAAGATGTATCATCTTCTCAAATGTTTCATTTCTTAATTTTTCAATAACTTTATTACCAATGTAGCTCATTAAAAAGCCCTGTAAAAATAAAAAACCACTTTTTGCAACATATATAAGCATAACTGCAAAAGGCAGCATAAAAAGATATGTATAATTCTTGGCAATAAAAATACTATCTAAAACATATTTAACAGCAACAGCAAGAGCACCATTAGTAGATGCAGTAATAAGAGATGCAATAACAGCAACTACAAGTAGAACTTTGTAGGGCTCAAAATAAGGCCACATTAACTTGAAAACTTTTTTTATATCAATACCCTCATAACAATAAATATAATTTTGAATAAAACAGCACAAAATATTAAATATTTATAAATTTATTTTATACTGCAATTTTATAAAAAATATCTATATGTTAATATATTATTTATAATTTATTAAAATACATTATTTTTCATGACAATTTAAACATGTGTTTAAAGAAGCATGGTTACCATCTTTTGGCCATTCTTCATGGCACTGAAAACACCTATCACCACAGCCGCCCTGAGATAAAGAAAAAGTTTTCTGGTTAGCAGGCTCATGGCATTTTATACATGTTGTTAATGATAAATGAGTTATATCACCAATTAATTTTGGGTGGCATGTCATACAATCCCCTGCACAGCCAGATAATGCTTCTTGATAAAAACCAGATATAAAGATTATTAAGGCAGCAGCGAGCATGATAAAGATTCCAGAACTAAACTGCCTTTTTGTGTTGTTTTTAGCCATATTCCTTCCCTTTCTAATAATCCATTTTTTATGTTTATTTCTATCTTATTTAGCAGACTTTTTTCAATTTTGCCAAACTTTTTTTCAAGATTATATAAATTTATACCCTGTTTCATACGAAGACCAAAAATAATATCTTCTAATAATGCTTCACTGCTTGATATTATTTCTTGATTTTCAATGTTATATGGATTTTTTATATATTCTTCTATACTTTCTTGATGATTATACCTTTTTCTTTTATTTTCTTCAAGTAAAACCATAGAATGAGCAGCTGCACCTACCCCAGTATATTCTTCACCCTGCCAGTATAAACAGTTATGCCTGCTGTGCATATCAGGCTGTGAAAAGTTTGATGTTTCATACTTATAATACCCATTTTCAAGACATATTCTTTCTACTTCTTCAAAGATAGTTTCATCTTCATTTACACCATCTTTTAAATAGAGAGTATCAGAGCAGTCGTAAGAATAGGCAGAGATATGATGAGGTCTAAGTGATATTATTTTATAAAGAGTCCATATACTTTTTTTATTATCAGTATATGGTATATCATAAATCATATCCATATTAAGCTGTCTGCCTGTAAGCAGTATATTTTGTGCAGCTATTTCAGCCTTTTTCCCATTATGAATCCTTCCTAAAAGCTTTAACACATCATCATCAAAACTTTGCACTCCAAGAGATATACGAGATACAGGGCTTGATTTTATAAGTGATAAAAAATTATCATTTATACTTTCTGGGTTAGCCT
>CAMEZN010000131.1 GCA_945947845.1 uncultured Mucispirillum sp.
CTGATAAAGGTATGATAAACTATGCACCTTATGATGTTATTACATTAACAAATGAAGGTCGTATGGCTGCAATAGATATATTACGCCGTCATGAGCTTTTGAAGGATTTTTTTGTTAAAGTTTTAGGAGTTTCAGTAGAGGAGGCAGATAAAGCAGCCTGTGCTATGGAGCATGGAATATCAGTAGATATTATTGATAGGTTAGCCAGATTTGCTGAGTTTATTGAAATATGTCCAAGAGGTGGAGAAGAATGGGCAAATGGTAAAATCAGCCATTGTGATAAAGCGATTTCGTTAGAAGTTTGTCAGGAATGTATATCTTCTATTTCAGATAAAGTAAATGAAAATCACACCAAACAGCTGCATGGAGGTCGTATGGTGAAAAAATTGAACGATGTTCGTCCTGGTGAACGATGTAAGGTTATAAAGATTACATCAAAAGGTAATCTTTTTAAAAGAATTACAGAAATGGGGCTTACAACAGGCACTATTATAGAGGTAGAAAGAGTTGCTCCACTTGGAGACCCTGTTGAGATGAAAGTTAAGGGATATCATTTATCATTAAGAAAAGATGAAGCTTCTAAAATTGAAGTTGAAATGATATAGTTTTTATTTTTTTATAACTTTTTTTAGGTGTTCCTAAAAAGATACATTAATTCTAAAACTTGTATATGAGGATTTATATGAAAGAAAATTTAACAATTGCTCTTGCTGGAAACCCAAATGCTGGTAAGACTACTATATATAATGCATTAACTGGTGCTAGGCAGCATATAGGCAATTATCCCGGTGTTACTGTTGAAAAGAAAGAAAGTGTTATTACATATAACAATCAGCAGTTAAAAATTATTGATTTACCGGGCACATATAGTCTTACTGCTTATTCTGTTGAAGAAGTTGTTGCAAGAAATGTTATTATAAACGAAAAACCAGATGTTGTTGTTGATATTATAGATTCATCAAATTTAGAAAGAAATCTTTATCTGGCTGTTCAGCTTATGGAACTTAGGATACCTCTTGTATTTGTGTTTAATATGAAAGATATGGCACAAGAAATGGGTATTAAAATAGATGTCAAAAACCTTTCTAAACTTTTTGGAGTGCCTATTGTAGAAACAGTAGGCAGCAAAGGTGATGGTGTCAAAAATATTCTTGATGAAGCTATTAAAGCTGCACAAGTGCCTGATATTAATTATCCTTTAATCACTTATGATAAAGTAATTGAAAAATATGTTGGTTCAGTTGAAGCATTAATTAAACAATTTTCAACCAATATAGAAAATTATAATACAAGATGGCTTGCAGTGAAGCTGTTAGAGGGTGATAAAGATGTTATGCAGGTAGTGCCTTCGCCAATAGTTGCAGAAGAAGTAAAAAGGGCTGAAATAGAGATAGATAAGCTGCTTGGTGATTCACCAGAAACAGCAATTGCTAGTGCCAGATATGGTTTTATTTCAGGTGCATGTCAGGAATGTGTTACAACAACTGTTGAAGCACGCCATAATATGAGTGATGCAATAGATTCTGTTCTAGTTAATAGAGTGCTTGGTATCCCTATATTTTTAGGACTTATGTATCTTGTTTTTCAATTGACTTTTACTCTTGGCGACCCATTTATGGGCTGGATAGAGCAGTTTTTTGGATTTTTAGGAGATAAAGCAAGCAGTTTGATTACTCATGATTTGCTCAGGTCATTAATTGTTGATGGTATAATTGGTGGTGTTGGCGGAGTTATAGTATTTCTTCCAAATATAATATTTTTATTTATTGCAATAGCAGTTCTTGAAGCAAGCGGATATATGGCAAGGGTAGCTTTTATAATGGATAAAGTAATGCATAAAATTGGGCTCCATGGTAAAAGTTTTATTCCATTTTTAATAGGTTTTGGCTGTTCTGTTCCTGCTATTATGGCAACAAGAACTCTTGATAATCAAAGGGATAGAATATTAACAATGCTTGTTACCCCTTTTATGAGCTGTGGAGCAAGGCTTCCAATATACTTGTTAATTATTCCTGCATTTTTTGATAAAAATCAGGCATTAGTATTATGGGTTGTATATTTAATAGGTATTGTTATGGCAATAATTGTTGCAAAAATTTTAGGCATGACAGTATTAAAAGGTGAATCTGCACCATTTGTTATGGAACTTCCACCTTACCGCATACCAACCTTAAAAGGTGTATTAATGCAAATGTGGGAACGAAGCTGGCTTTATCTTAAAAAAGCAGGAACAATTATTTTATTTGTTTCTATTGTAATGTGGGCATTAACAGTATTTCCATTATTCCCAGAAGATAAAGTTGCAGAATATGAAAAAGAGCTTCCAGCATTAGAGCAGATTGTAGAAGAAAAAACTGCTGAGCTAGCTAAAATTGGATATATGGTAATGACTGATGAAAATATGCAGGAAGCTGAAATGGTTAATTCTAAATTAACTGAAACAGACTTGATTAATGCAGAAAAAGTAGCAGCAGAACTTGAAAATGCTAATATTCAGATATCTCAAATAAATAACAGGGTTGCAGAAGCTGAACTTGAATACAGTGCAGCAGGAAGAATAGGTAAATTTATAGAACCAGTGCTTGCTCCTATTGGATTTGATTGGAAAATAGGAACAGCATTAATAGGTGCTTTTGCAGCAAAAGAAGTTTTTGTTGCACAAATGGGTATAGTATATTCGCTTGGAGAAGCAGGTGAAAATTCAGATGCTTTAAGAGACAAACTTCGTGAAAATTATTCGCCACTTGTTGGATTTTCCATTATGGTATTTGCACTTTTAAGTGCACCATGTATGGCTACATTTGCAATAGTAAAAAGGGAAAGTAACTCATGGAAATGGGCTTTCTTCCAGTTTTTTGGAATGACTGTTATTGCATATATTGTAACATTTATAATATATCAAACAGGCAGACTTTTTATGTAACATAAGGAGGTTTTATGTTAGGAAATATTATAGTATTATTAATAGTGCTGCTGGCAGCTGTTATCAGCATTAGAAAAATATATAAAACATTAACAGGTAAATCTGGTTGTTCATGTGCTTGTGGCAGCACAAATGGAAACACACCTTCCTGTTGCAGTTCTGCATGTCATTTAAAAAATAAATAAATTATATCTTAAAGCCTGCTCATAATTTAATATGGGCAGGTTTTTATTAAAAAATATAATTTTTTAAAATTCTTTATTGATTTTCTTTTAAAAAAATATATATTAAATCTTTTACTACTATTAGGAGCTGAGATAGTTATGGCACGATTTACCTCATCAATGCTTGAACAGATTAGGTTAATAAATATTGCCTCTATTATAGAGCCTTATGTAGAGTTAAAAAGCAAGGGGAGAGATTTATGGGGGCTTTGTCCTTTTCACAGCGAAAAATCTCCTTCCTTTAAAGTAGATAGTGATAAAGGATTTTTTAAATGTTTTGGGTGTGATGCAAAGGGTGATGGTATTACATTCATTATGCGCAGGCTTGGTTTTTCATATCATGATGCGGTTATATATTTGGCAGAAAAGTATGGCATTAATGTAGAATATGATGGGGAAGAAAATTTTCATTCTAAGGATATTCTTTCCCTGCATGATGAAATACAAAAAATTTCACGTAAACTTTTTTATACAAATGCTGGGGAAGAAGCTAGAAAATATATTTCAGACCGCAGTTTTAATGATGATGATTTTAATGAGTTTGGTATAGGTTTTCTTTCTGCTGATGTAGATTATTCAGCAGTTTATAAAATGTTTCCAAAGGATATACTTTATAACTCAGGATTTTTTAAAGAGTCAAAATATGGTGCTCCATATGCTAGATTTTTTAACAGGTTAATGCTGCCTATAAAAAATGTTACAGGCTCAATTGCTGCTTTTGCAGGCAGAAGTTTAGATGGTTCTAATCCAAAATATTTAAATTCAGCAGAAAGTTCTGTTTTTCATAAAGGATATACTTTGTTTAACATAGATAAAGCAAAAGATGCCATGAAGCAGAATAGGAATGCAATTATTGTAGAAGGCTATTTTGATGTTATGCGACTTTATAAAAGCGGTTTTAGAAATGCAGTCGCACCTATGGGAACAGCATTAACTCACGAACAGATAGGTCTTTTAAAAAGATATGCAGAAGAAATAACTGTTATGTTTGATGGTGATAGTGCAGGAGAAAAAGCTGCATTTAGAAGCCTTGAAAGGTTTGCAGAAAGCGGTCTTTTTCCAAAAGTAGTGTTTCTGCCGCAAAGTGATGACCCTGATAGTTACATATTAAATCATGGAATAGATAGTTTTAAATCACTGTATGATAAAAGGGAAGATTTATTTATACATATGATAAAAAGGCTGGCACTTTCTGCTAAAAATGATTTTAATATAAAGCTTGTCAGGTTTAAATCAGTAAAAGATATGCTTGCAAAAATAGAAAATCTGCACATGAGAGATTACTATATTGAAGCAGCAGCAGATATATTCGGGTTAAAAAAAGAAAATATTCAAGAAGAATTAGCTGTAAACCGATATAAGAAAAATGCTGTTGTTAATAAATCTGTTAATCAAAATTTATATCTATGTGAGATGGATTTTGTAGCATGTTTATCTCATTTGCCGGTTGATATTATTGATGGTCTGCTGTCAGATATGAATCTGGAAATGATAAATAATAGTGAAATAAAAAGTATTTTAAAAAAAATACTTGAATTTTTACCAAAAATCTCGGATATTAGAGAGATTACGCACGAATTAGGGAGTCAATTTGTAGAGCTTGCAATGCGGGAAATTGCAGAAGATAATGCTTATGATAAAGCATTGGAAAATAAAAGGCAGATTGAACTTAATTATCTAAAAAAACGTCAGATTGAGTTGATAGATTTAGTGCAGACAACCACTGACAAAGCAGCACAAGTCAGTTATTTGCAGGAATTAAATAATCTTACAAAGCTGATTGCAGGTAAAAATAAGGATGGTGAATAAATTTTATGTCAAAGAAGATCAAACTACCTGAAGTCAAACAATTAATCACCCTAGGTAAAGAAAAAGGGTTTCTTACTTTTGATGAGATTAATGATGCTCTGCCAGAAGAAGCAGCAACAAGTGATTTTCTTGATGAAATAATAACATTGCTTTCACAGCTTAAAATTGATGTTATAGATAATAAAAGTAAAAAAGGGAATATATTTCCAACAAATGTTGTAATTGATGATGAAGATGATGAAGATGGTTTATCATCTCTTGATGGAGAATATCAGGAAGATGGTGAAGATGTTTTAAGCACTGATGACCCAGTCCGTCTTTATTTAAAAGAAATGGGTAATATTCCACTTTTAAATAGAGAAGATGAAGTAAATGTTGCAAAAGAAATTAAAAAAGGACAGAGAAAAGTTATTAAGGCAATTCTTTCTTTCCCATCAACTGCTGCAAAATTTATGGAGTTTTCAGAAGGTGTTAAAAATGATACAATGCGTCTGAAAGATATTATAGATATTGAAGAAGATGATATTGAAATGGAGCAGCTTCAAGAAGATTTTGAAGAAATGGACGAAGAAGCAGTTAAAGAAATCAAAGATAGTAAAGAAGCACAGTTAAAAGCTCAGTTTTTTGATACTATTGATGAAATAGTTAATAAACTTCGTGAAGATATTACATTAGCTGAAGAATATAGACGAAATGCTAAAAATATGTCTGCTGATGAACAAAAAAAGAAAAAAGCAGAGTTAGAAGCATCTATTGAAGAACTAACAGATAAATTACTTGATATTAAAGTTAACTTTACAACTATT
>CAMEZN010000132.1 GCA_945947845.1 uncultured Mucispirillum sp.
ATTTAAGTGCAGCAGTATCCAGCGGCTCATTTAAAGTGGAACATTATATTATAGCTCCTGCTTCAATGGGCTTTGTTGGAAGATGTGCAAACGGCATAAGTGCTTCTTTAATAGAAAGATGTGCCGATGTTGCATTAAAAGAAAGGCGGCCATTAATTGTGCTTTTTAGGGAAATGCCATTATCTACAATACATTTAGAAAATTTAACAAAGCTTTCTAAATCTGGGGCAGTAATTATTCCTGCTGCACCCGGTTTTTATAATAAGCCTGAAACTATAAACGATTTAGTTAATTTTGTAACTGGTAAAGTGCTTGATGTATTAAGAATAGATAATAACTGCTATAAACGGTGGGAAAATTGAGAATACTTTGTGCAGAATGTTTTAACCAGATTGTAGATATTAAAAAAGGTATTGCAAAATGTTCATGCTGCGGTGCTGAATATAATATTGCTGAAAAAAGCACACAATTTAAAGTTCGTCTTTCTGGTGGCTTTATAAAAACAAAACTTTCTTATAATGATGTGGTTCTTGGTATAAAAACAGGCTCTATTTTAGCTGGCGATTATATAGCAAGCATAGATGGTCCTTGGATACATGTTTATGATTCATCTTTTGAATATTATCTTAAAAAAATAGATGAACAGGATAATAGAAGCGGCATAATTTTATATAAAAACAAAAAGAAAAAATTATCACTTATTAATGCCCTTGCATTCCTGCTTATAATTTCTATTGCAATTAACTTTACATTAATTGTATTATTATATATGATGAATAATAGAATAACTAATTTAGTAACTCAAATAACAGGAGGCTGATTATGGATAAATCTGAAGGAAAAGACTGGTTTGCAAAAACACTTAATAATGTTACAGAAGAAACAGCAAAAGTTTATAAAATTTCTCGCTTAAAATTAGAAATTAATTCGTTTAATAAAAGCTATAATGAAAAAATGCACAAAATGAGCAAACGATTGCTGCAACTTATCAAGCAAGGTGAAATAAATTCATCACTTTTTGAACCAGAATACAGCTCTATTATGCAGATATCTGAAAAAATAGAAGAAATGGAAGCTGAAATGGAAGCAATTAAAGGAAATTTAAAATTTGGGTTTGGTAAAAAGAAATCTGATGATGATGAAAATATTGTAGATGTAAAACCAGAAACTATTGAAAATGATGAGAAGAAAGAGGATAATAAATAATTATATTACTGCTGTATTACTGCTTTTTTTAATCACAGGCTGTTCTGGTAAATTATTTGGATATGATAATTTAGATAGTCTGTATAAAAATAGTATTGGCAATATGGATATAAATGTATATTATAATACTACTGATGGATATATATCAGCTGCTGTAAAAAATGTAAGCAGCACATTTATGACTAATTTAAATATGTCAATGGAATGTGAGTATGAAAATGGGGATATTATTACTGATATACATTCTTTAAGCAGCTTGAAAACATATTTTTATAAAAATGTAGTGTTTAATGTAGACTATAATTTATGTAAGAATTTAGTATTAAAATATATTTATTATCCACAGGAAGATGGTGGGTTTATGTATACAGACAGGTTTGGTTCATATCCTATGCCTGTTTCAAATGATATTCCTGTTGATGGTGTTCTTACAATAAAATAAGAAAGGAGATGTTATGAATAACAAAATCAATACTGAACAAGAATTTTTAGCAGCATTAAATAGAGTTGATACTCTTATGTTTCATGCAGTGCCGGGCACTCCTGAGGGCGATGAGCTGGAAAGGCTTTCAAAAATGATTGAAGATTATGAAAACAGAAATTCTATTGTTATAAGCCAGTCAAAAGTTGGCAATAATATTATGAAATCAAAATTCAGAAGATAAAAATATATTTTCATATTTCTTTAACTTTTTCTATATTTCTTATATTTCATTTAGTAATTAATTTATAAAAGTAATAAAATATTCAATTAAGATAAAATATATCTTGAAAGATATTAAACAATATAATAGTATACTTATTATGAATATATTAATAATTAATGCAAGCCCTAGAAAAAGTGGCAATTCAACATTTATAGCTGAGAGCTTAAAGGAAAAGTATGGTGATGAGTGTCAGGTTGTAAATCTGAGAGAGCTAAACCTTAAACCATGCACAGCATGTCGCTCGTGTAAAATTAATAATAGTTTTTGTGTTATTAAAGATGATATTTCTGAGCTTTATCCAAAACTTTTATCAGCTGATAAGATTATTTTAATTTCTCCAAATATTATGGGTTTTATATCAAGCCTTGCTAAAATTTTAACAGACAGGTTCTACTGCTTAAAAACAGCAGACCGCAAAAGTAAGTTTGAAGAAGGCAAAAAGATGTTTTTTATATTAACACAAGGTGCAGCAGACAGAAGCCATGGTGATATGGCAGCAAACTGGGCAAAAAGGTTTTTTGAACAGTATGGTTTAAAAACTTTTACTATGGTTATTCCTAACTGTGCCTATGATAATACTGACGGTGTAAAAATAAAACTTGATGAAATAAAAATGAATGTATCAATGTTTTAATTAAAGGAGGATACTCTAATGGCAGTTTCTTACAAAGAATTAGGTCTTGTGAACACAAGAGAAATGTTTGCAGATGCTATGAAAAACGGATATGCAGTACCTGCATACAATTTTAATAATCTGGAACAAATCCAAGCAATTATTCAAGCTTGTGCTGAAACTAAATCACCAGTTATTCTGCAAGTTTCAAAAGGTGCAAGAAATTATGCAAATGCTACAATTTTACGATATTTAGCAGTTGGTGCAGTAGAATATGCAAAAGAATTAGGTTGCAGCATACCGATAGCTTTACACTTAGACCATGGTGACAGCTATGAACTATGTGTTGACTGTATTGAAAAAGGTTTTTCATCAGTTATGATTGACGGTTCTCATCTTCCTTATGAAGAAAATGTTGCATTAACAAAAAAAGTTGTTGATTATGCTCATCAGTTTGATGTTACTGTTGAAGGTGAATTAGGAGTGCTTGCTGGTATAGAAGATGAAGTTCAAAGTGAACATTCTCACTATACTGACCCAGACCAAGTTGAAGATTTTGTTAAAAGAACAGGTGTTGATTCCCTTGCTATCTCAATAGGCACATCACACGGAGCATATAAATTTAAAGTTAAACCGGGCGAAAGTGTTCCACCACTTCGTTTTGATATATTAGAAGAATGTGAAAAAAGGCTTCCTAACTTCCCTATTGTTCTTCATGGTGCTTCTTCTGTTCTTCCTGAATATGTAGAATTAATCAATAAATATGGCGGTAAAATGGAAAATGCAGTTGGTGTTCCAGAAGACCAGTTAAGAAAAGCTGCTAAATCAGCAGTATGTAAAATCAACATTGACTCTGACGGTCGTCTTGCATTCACAGCAAAAGTTAGAGAAACACTTGCTACTCAGCCGGGCGAATTTGACCCTAGAAAATATTTAGGCAATGCTAGAAGTGAGCTTGTCAAAGCATACAAAGCTAAAAACGAAAATGTTTTAGGCAGTGCAAACAGAGTAAAATAGTTTACTAAATAAAATATGAAAAAAGCCCCTTTTAAAGGGGCTTTTTTTAGTAATTATATAAATATGTATAAATTTTCTTTTTAATATTATATCTATGCTTGGATAATTTTAATAATCAGAGAAACAAACATTACTAGAAAGACTACAATTAATATTTTTTTAACGAAAGCTTGTCCATTTTTTATTGCCATTTTACTTCCAATGTAGCTGCCCAGAACATTTGCTATTAAAAGCGGTATGCCAATAAAAAGTATTACCTGCCTTGCTTTTAAAAACATTACCAATGCACCAGCACCTGATGCAAAATTAACTATTTTTGCAACAGCAGAAGCATTTACCATATTCATGCCAAGTATAGAATAAAAAGCGATGATAAGAAATGTTCCCATACCGGGTCCAAAAAAACCGTCATATATACCTAAAACAAAGGTAATAAATGGGGCTGCAAGATATAACTCTTTTTTAGAAAAGTCTGTTACATTTTGTTTTAAGTTTTTTTTAGGAATAAATGTAACTATTGCAGCAAGAGGGAGAATAAGAAGCACTATTTTATTTAAAGTAGCCTGAGAAACCCCTAAATTAATATGAGAGCCAACCATACCACCAAGAAAAGCACATACAAGCCCGATTAGAGCAATAGGCCAGATAACAGTTTTACTGCGGATAAAATTAAAAGCAGCTGTTGCAGAACCAAATACTGCCGGTAGTTTATTTGTAGCTACTGCCATAGTTGGAGAAAGACCTGCAAGCATTAATGCTGGCACTAAAATAAAACCACCACCACCTGCAATGCTGTCAATAAACCCTGCACAAAATGAAGCAATAATTAAAAATGTAAGTATATAGTATGAATCAGCAATATATTCCATATAAATCCCCTGTAATATGCTATAATATAAATTTATAATTATTTCAATTGATTTCTGCAACAATTTAATATATACCTATTTAACTATCACTAGGAGGCTTATAAGTGGAGCTTATAGAAGTTATAGCAGCAAAACTGCATGGAATAAAGATAACAGAGAGTGCTCTGCATTATCATGGCAGTGTTACAATAGATGAAGACATACTTCGTAAGGCAGGTATTCGCCCAATGGAGTTTGTGTATATATGGAATAAAGCAAGTGGTGCAAGAATAAGCACTTATGTCTTACCGGGTGAAAAAGGAAGTGGTGTAGTCTGCTTAAATGGTGCTGCTGCAAGAAGCTGTCAGGTTGGTGATGAAGTAATTATTTCTCTTTCAAAATATGTAACTAATGATGAAATGAAGAGCAGAAAAGCAAAAATACTTACTTTTAACCATGAAAGCCGTATAAATACAGTTGATGAAATATTAGAATATGATTTTATAAATGATATGGAAGATAACTGGCAGTTTCAAATAAATAAAATTTATTAAAATTATCTTTTATAATATAAAAACATTACTTTCATTTAAAAAAAATAAAAATTTTCTCTTGCAATATAAAAAAATAAGTTTATTAATATAATATTATAATATACATATTATAATAATTGTTTTATCTTTGGAGAGAGAAAATGAAGGTAAATGAAAATTCAGGTGCAGGTCAGAGTGTATTATCTGCAATTGGCTCTAACTTTTTAGGCAGAGCTCCAAGATGGTATAAGATTTTAATTATATCATATCTTATCATTAACCCTATTTTATTTGCTATTAATCCATTTGTAGCAGGCTGGGTTTTAATGGCAGAATTTATTTCTACCTTAGCATTAGCATTAGTATGCTATCCGCTGCCTTCTGGCGGTTTACTGGCTATTGAAGCAGTGATTATTGGTATGACTTCTGCTGAACATGTTTATGAGCATGTAGTAGATAACTTTCCAGTATTATTATTACTTATGTTTATGGTAGCAGGTATTTTCTTTATGAAAGAACTGCTGCTTTTTATATTTACTCGTCTTTTAGTAAGTGTTCGTTCTAAAATATTATTATCATTAATATTTAGTTTTCTTGGTGCATTTTTATCAGCCTTTTTAGATGCACTTACAGTTACAGCAGTTGTTATCACTGTTGCATACGGTTTTTATGGTATTTATCATAAATATGCATCAAGCAAGGGCGACAGGCAGGCTAAATCTATTAAAGATGATGATGGTATTGATGAAATTGACAGAGAAGACTTAGAAAACTTCCGTGGTTTTTTAAGAAACTTAATGAT
>CAMEZN010000133.1 GCA_945947845.1 uncultured Mucispirillum sp.
AATACAGTATTGATGAATGTTATAAAAACATACTTTCAAGAAAAGCTAATAATACCATACCTTATGAAGTATTAATAAAATTTCAAACAAGACTTATTGAATTTAAGAAAAAACATAAAGATTATGAAACAGAATTACTTTCAGCATTAAATAAATGGGATACATTTTATTTACAGCAGGATACATTCAATAAATATGAAGATATATGTATAATACCTGATTTACATGGCTGTTATGCAGTATTTTCTAAATTTTTAGAAGATAATAATATGCTTCAAGATACCAAAAAAGCATATATATTTTTAGGTGATTATATTGACAGAGGCGAAGATAATACATCAATGATAGAATCATTAATATGGCTTGCTTCACTTGAAAATGTTTATCTTATAATGGGTAACCATGATTTAAGGCTTTTTAGCTGGGCATTTAATAAATCATACAGCGGTAATAATTTTAAAAAAACTATTGAAGAAATAGAAAAAAAGAAAAACAGCCATGAAATTGAGAATATAAAAAAATCACTTAGAAAAATTGCAAATAAAATAAAAGATTATCTTTATTTTGAATATAACGGTCAGAAATATTTTATAAACCATGCAGGTATTGAAAAACTAGAAGACCATTACCCAGCCTGCTTCTTAAACGGTAAAAAAACTTTTGGCTATAAAGAAGATGAAGATATGTATGAAAGCTATATAAAAGTTGCAGATAAATGGCAGAAATACCACCCAGATATAGTGCAGATATTTGGACACAGAAATTGTTTTCCTGACAGGCTGGAAAACAATATAAAAATAAATAATAATGCTTACTGCCTTGAATGTAATGTGGAATATGGCGACCCGCTTACTGTGCTTTACCTTAAAAATAAAACGATAAAATTATACAACAACCCAGCTAAAAAAAATAAAGCCATAGAAAAAAACATAAAAAATATAATAGAAGAAAAGGAATTTAAAGAACATAATATTAAATCAATAAACTTTACTAAAAATGTTTTTCACAAAAGAATATGGAATGATATTACAGTAAAAGCCCGCGGACTTTATAAATATATAGATAATAATGAAATTGCAGGAAGGGGGTATATAAAATTTTTTAATATAGATGAAAAAGAAGATACTAAATTAGAAAACTGGAAAAAAAGTATAGAATACCCAGTTTATGTTTATAAAAAATATAATGGGTTTTTAGGAATTGTCTTTTATAATAAAACTACAAAAGATTTAGAATATGCTACAAAATCAATAGCTTATGGGAAAAGATATAATAGATATATAGAAGAATTGTTAGATAATGAACAAAAAGAATATATAAAAGAGATAAGTAAAAAGCATAATGTAACTTTTCTCTTTGAGTGCATACATATAAAAGATAATGAACACCCTATTAAAACAGAAAAATCAGAAATGATACTACTTGATATAGTAGAAAATACTGAAAATTTAATCTACCGAAATGAACTTGCAGGCAGTCTTTTTACTAAAAAAGAGTTATTAGATACTATTTACAGTGAAGATAAGTTAATTAAAACTGCAAATTATTATACCAATAGTTTAGATGTGGATATTGAAGGAGTCGTATTACAGGACAACAATAATAATATGCTTAAAATTAAATCAATTTACTACAAAACAAAAAAACTATTAAGAGCTGCATACTATTCAAATAACATAAAAGTTATTGAAAACCCTTACTATCCTGTTATTGCAAAAAGCCTTGCATATTTAGCTGTAAAAGATTTAATAAGAGATAATAAATTGAAGGACTGGAATAACATTACATTAAATGATATAAAAAAATATTATAATCAGCTGGAAATATAAAAAGAAAAAATTTCCTGCATACTTTTTACTGTAATAAAAGTTAAATATAATATAAAAAATCTATTACAATATAAAACATATTGATATATAAATAAAAGTGCGGAATAAAAATAAAAAAAATAGCGGACATCCTGTCCGCTTGACACGAGAGCTCCATCTCCCAGGCGAGATTGTTTCTCTACCCACTTTTAATATAGCAATATATATGCCATAAATTAAATATTTTGCTGGACAGATTATTTTTTTATTTATTATCTTTATAACAAAAAAAATAATTTATATGGAAATATAAAAATAATATACAGATTTTATAAAATTTTAATTATTTACTACTTTATAATTTTTTATATTTAACAGCTAATAATTTAATGATTATATAAATTTATTTTACTGCCTGCACATAACCATATATAAAGTTTTAAAAAATTAATAAAGTATTTCTTGATTATCTATCTGAACTTTCCTGCATACTCCTGATGTAAGGTTTATTGCTACTCTTGCCTGTTTCTCTGAAATAAAGCTTTCTATATTTTCCGCCGTAAATCTTTCACCATTTTTATAGTCATTATAAGCTGACCTTGTATATTCAGGCTTTTTAAAATATTCATTTATCATTATTTCAGATAAAACACGGTCTACATTTAACAAGCATTGATTAAAAGGCACCATTGATTTATTAAGTTTGTTTAATTCTTCATACTGCTTTTCTGCTGAAAGTATATAAAGCATAAGAGCATCATAACCATAATATTTTTTCCCTTTGCTTTGAATATATTTAGGAATATTATTTGCCCCAGTATTATATGCAAGTAAGCCGATAGTAAAAAGCATATCATTCATAGGTATTTTATCATGACTAATAGACTCAGCCTGTGGTGCTTTATTATTTGCAAGAAGTTCTAAGCGATTTATAAGATGTGTAACATAATCATTTATAAATTTCATATTTTGATGTTTATTCATTTTATCTAATATCTTTTTTCCTTCTGCACTGCTACTTATTTCCTTATCAGATACAGCAGTTTGCATAAACATTACTGTATCATTTTTTAAATTCAATATATCAGGAGCATATATTATATAAGAAATACCTACATATTTTCTTGCTAAATCTGCTACTGTTTCTTTTAATATATTATGTGGCAGCTGTAAAGCAACCCATTTAGAAAATAAATCTATATCACTAACAAGACCTTTACCTAATCCATAATAAATTATACCAGTTTCATATAAAGCCATATATTTAGCATCATTAATAAATTTATCATTTTTTTCTGCATACGAATAAGAATATTGACTTAATAAATATATAATAGTTATAAAAATAATTTTTTTCATTACATTGCACCCCGTATATTATTTAATAAATTTTCTAAAAAACAGTATAAATTAAAAAGATAAAATAATAAAATGAATAATTATTTTTTATTTATATTGTGCAGAATAAAAATCAAAGAAATTTATAGTTATATATAATTTTTAGCAGTATAGAGTAATCAAAAATAATACTTAATATACTACATATTTAAACGGATAAGCATTATCCCTGCAACAATTATTATACTTCCTATTATTCTCTGCCTGCCATATGATTCTTTTAAGAAGAATAAACCCATTAATACACCAAATAATGAACTTAACTGCCTTAGTGCTGACGCATAGGAAATCTGCATATCTATAAGCCCTAATCTATAAGTTACAGTAGAAGCTGCCATTGCAAGACCACCTAATATAACTAATTTCCATTGAACAGGCACATTAACTTTCCTATGCAGTGTAACAGATTTTCTATGACTTATTATTGTAAACATAATAGAATAAAATGACATAAAATCAGCCATCAGCATAATGTATAGGTGAGTATTAACTGTTTCTACCCCCATTTTATCTGCCATGGCACCAAATGAATATAAAAATGCTGCAAGAAATGCTATTAATATGCCATACAGACCTGATTTACCCTTGCCTTTTGTTATGTTCATTATATAACAGCCTGCAAGCACTAAAACTATGCCTAATATACCAAGTGGAGTTACCCGCTCATCAAGAATAAAATATGCCCATATCATAATAAAAAGCGGCGATGAAGTAGTAATAGGATAAACCATTGATACATCAGCATATTTATAGCTGACTGCTGTAAAATGCTGATAAAGAGCAAAAAAGAAAGATGAAAGCAGTGCATAAATAAATGTAGGCTTATGAAAATAAAATGCTTCTGGAAAGAAAAGTATTGTATAGCTTGTAATAAATACAGCTGTTGCTACTTGTATATGGACATTGTAAGCCACTTTATCATCTGATGTTTTAACAAGCAAATTCCAAACTGCATGGAATACTGCACTTATAACAATTAATGCGAATGCACCAGACATATATAACCCTTAAAATAACAGCTGTTTTTATAGTATGTAATGCTTATACACAGCTTTTTAATTATAAATTGCACCTAAAATATGTAATCTTTATAATACTATTTATATATTATTTTTATCTTTTAATCAATCAAAACTATCTAATACTTCTCTCATTTTTGGGCTGATGTAAATACCTGTTAAATCCATTTTTTTTATATTTTCAGCAATTACTGCTATTTTATATTCATCAGCAGCTTTTCTATCAATAATAATTAATGGATTTCCTTGAAATGTGCACATACCGCCCCGTGCTTCTGTTTTTTCATACCTGACTTTAATGCCTGCTTTTTGAGCAAGTTCTTCAAGCTCTAAAAGCAGGCTTTTTTTTGTATTTTTTGCCATCTTATTTATTATATAAAGGAGACATTTTTCTTAATTTTTCTACACTGTCTTTTAAAACTTCAACAGCTCTATCCACTTCTTCCATAGTGTTAAACCTTCCAAAACTGAAACGAAGTGCTCCGTGTATATCTACATCATCAACTTTTATGGCAGATAAAACATGTGATGGATTAGTAGAAGCTGATGTGCAGGCACTGCCAGCACTGCAACAAACTTCTCTTGCATATACCATTAATGCTTCACCTTCAATATATCTAAAAACTATATCACTTATAGAAGGCACTCTTAATTCATGGTGTCCGTTTACATAAGTATCTGGTATATTTTCTAAAACTTTCTTTTCAAAAGTATCTCTTAATTTTTTAATATGCAGTATTTCAGTATCCTGCCTATCCATTATCATTTCACATGCTTTCCCAAGCCCAATAATATAAGGTATATTTTCGGTTCCTGCACGGAGCCCGCCTTCCTGCTGACCGCCGTGGATAATAGGTTTTAATTTTTCCCTTAATTCTATATCTACATAAAGCACCCCGATACCTTTTGGTGCATAGATTTTATGGCCTGAAAATGTAAGTAAATCTACCCCTAACTCATTAACATCTATGTGCATTTTACCAACAGCCTGCACTGCATCTGTATGGAATACTGCACCTTTACTGCTTGCAAGAGCTGCCATTTCTTTAATAGGCTCAATTGTGCCTATCTCATTATTTGCAAGCATACAGCTTACAAGGATTGTATCATCTCTTAAAGCATTTTTATAAAAATCCATATCTATTAATCCATATTTATCAACAGGAAGATATGTAACTTCAAAACCTTCATAATTTTCTAAGAATTTAAATGTTTCAAGCACAGCTTTATGTTCAATAGAAGATGTGATAATATGTTTTCCTTTATGTTTATATGCTCTTGCAGTTGCGATTATTGCAAGATTATCTGATTCTGAACCGCTTGCAGTAAATATTATTTCATCTGGTGTTGCATTTATTAATTTTGCTACTGATTTTCTAGCCTGTTCTTCATAAGGCCGCACCTGCCTGCCTATTGAATGAATACTTGAAATATTGCCATAATATTCACTAAAAAAAGGTAACATTGCTTTTATAACTTCAGGTTCTACCC
>CAMEZN010000134.1 GCA_945947845.1 uncultured Mucispirillum sp.
TCAAGAGGAAAAAATATAAGAAATAGATATGTCAAAGTAATATAAAAAATAATTATGGTGGAACAGGAACTATGTATGATAAGTTTAGTAATGCTCAGAGTGTAAAAGATAATCCGTTTGATAAAGATACTGTCTCATCCATTAATAAAGGGTTTGAAAATATGGGTAATTCTATATCAGGTATTAATATTCCAAAAGAGTGTTATACTCCTATATGCACTATAGATGTTACGGAAACAAAAACTGTGACCAATACTGATGGAACTGTAGTTGAGTATATAAAACAGAGCAGGATATTCAGGGACTGTGTTGCATCTGGTTATATAGAAACTGGTGGCTTAAAAAAAACAAAATATAATTGTCCTACAAACGGCACAACAGAGGTTCCGCAACAACAAAAAGATGGTAGTATATGTACTTGTAATAATGAACATCAGTTATCGGAGAATTTAAAGAAAGCAACGATAGCAGCATCTATGGCTGAGGCAATATATAACTCTGCATGTGGTAAGAAAGATGAGGAAGATAATACTACTATGTCAAAAGTGAATGATAGACGACAGGAGTGTATAGGTAAAACAGGCAGCGAGTATGAGGCATGTATGAACCGTCCGTTGCTGAATTGAGCAATTAATTTTTAATATATTATAAAATATGCTCACCTTTTTGGTGGGCTTTTTTTATGTAACAGTAGCGAGATAATATAGGTTAGAAATAAATCAAGGAGTGATAAGATGATAAAGGTTTTAGTAACTATTTTTGTGATGTTATTCGTATCGGTGTCAGTGTATGCTGATAAATATGATAAGCTTGTATATGGGGCTACGGAGTATAAGTATCCAGATAACAGTAGTTATGGAGAAAATAGTGTTACTGTAAACAGTAATGAGTATCGGTTATTAAGTAACAACAAGATAACGATAGGTTTTTCTGATGGCAGAGTGTTTGGTAGTAGTGGAGTGAATAGGTTTATGGGTAGTTATGAGTTAAAGGGTGATAAGATAGAGATAAGGTTAGGTAGTAGCACTATGATGATGGGTAGTGAAAAAGAGATGGAGCAGGAGCGGGAGCTTTTGATGTGGTTAGAGGGTAGTCATAGTGTTAGGTTACTCAAGGACAGGTTATTTCTTGATGGTATAGAGTTTGAGCAGGTAAAGAGTAATAAATAGGTTATTCTATTAATGAGAAAGGTATTAGTTATTATAATGATTTGTTTAGTTAGTCACACTGTTTACGGTGGTGAGGTGGATTATGATATATGTTATTCAAATGCGGCAGAGTATTATAAAGTTCCAGAGGTATTATTAAGGATAATTAGTAGTATAGAGAGTGGTAATAACGAGTATGCAATAAATATAGGCGGCAGTGGATATTATGCGGATAGCAGAGCATCAGCAGAACAGGTTATTCAAGAAAATAAGAACAGGAATATGGATATAGGGATAATGCAGATAAATAGCTGGTGGTTTAAGCGGTATGGGTATAAGAGGGAGTTAGGATTGAATGCCTGCTGGAATATTCATATGGGAGCATATATATTAAGTTACGAGTATAGCAGGCACGGTGATATATGGAAAGCGATAGCATATTATCACAGTCCGAAAGAGAAGTATCAGAAACGGTATGTGAATAAGGTTTATAAGGAGGTATTGAGATGGCAAAGAGCAGGTCAATAATAGATTATTTAGAGAGTGAGATAGATGATGTATTAAGGGAGGAGTATAAGGGTATTGAGATAAGGGATATTCAGAAAGAGACGGATTTACCTTTATGGTTACTTAAAGAGTTAAAAGAATATGGTTATATAGATATAGCAAATAATCGTGAGTCATCATTAATATTAAAGACATTGATGTATTGTTATAAGAATCACAGGTTTTTGCGGTCAGCGGTAGGTAACCTTTCTAGCAGGGATAAGGATAGGTTATTCAAGAAGAAGGGTGATACGAGGTTAAGGGCTTGGATAAAGACGAAAGTATTTAATTTAAAAGAACGGGGTAAATCAGTAAAAGTTAATGAAATATATAAAGAGCTGTGTGTATATTTCCCTAGTTTAGAGGAGCAGGGGTGGTCTGGATATAAGGATATAAAGAAATATGTGAGTAATGCTAAAAGGTCATATTTAAGAGAAAAAAGGTGCGACATAAAAGAGGGAAATTTGGCATAGACAAAAGTGCGACAACCGTGCATATATATAAACAAACGAATATATACTAGGAAGTCGGACAAATATCCCAATAAAAAAAATGCGACAATCCTGCAAATGTCTTGTTTTTTGGTGTGTAAATGTCGCAGGTATATATGAGGCAAAAAGTTAAATAATTTAATCCCTTTACTATTGCATGTAAAGGCTCCCTGTTCCTGAGAGCAGGGATTTTTTTATAACATAATATAAAGCTATATAACACAACATAACATTATACAATATTATATAAAACGATATTAAATATAATTAAAAACATTATGTTATATGATTTTATATAGAGTTATATAGTTTTAGATATGTATAGTAGATATAATTTACTATATTTTTAAATTACGGTATATTTTTTAAGAATGTAACATTGAGATTATATTTCTTATTATCAAAAAAATAAGGAGTATAGCGATGTTAGAAAAAAGTAAAATTATTCAATTGTTCAATAACCATTTTCCACCCGTAACGGAAGAGAATATTGTAAAGAGGACGATATTTTTTTTCGGGCTGCTTTATATTTTACTATTCTCTATTCCTATGGTTATGCAAAATATTTCATTATCTACTGTGATCATATTTAGTGTAACTATATTCTTTTTTATTACACACAGTTTAAGCTTTATAATATCTAAAAAGTATCCAAGCTTTTTTAGGTTAATAGATTTATTTAGCGGGTTTAAATTGTTTATGTTTGTGTATGTAACATTTTTAATGTTTACATTATTACTTACAGTTTATTTTCCAGACGATACCACATTTTTAGGAATATTATATTTTATAGGGTTTGGAATATTTCCAGTAGTCATTCTTTTTTATTACATATCAAGAGCAATTAAATATGCAAAAACAAAAATAAAAGATAAAAAATAAATCAATGTAACATTTAAAATTTAATAGTAAGAAATAATTTTTAAAAGGAGTAATTTTATGAAAGAAAACCAAAACGAGAAACAGGAACAGAAAAAAACAAGTTTAAGCAGATTTTTTACAAACACTAATAACAAGTGGGCAGTTGTGTTATCAATAGTGCTTTTTGTATTAATCACTGTGATTGCAGTATTTGGTGATGTATCTAAAAACAAAAGTGATGGCAGTAATAAGGCTGCTGCACAAAAAGAGCAGTTAAATATTAAAGATTTGCAGCCTTGCTTTTTATATAATGAGGCAGAGTTTAGAGCGAACTTATCAAAACTTAAAGATTTTGGTGAGATAGATATAGTTGACAGCCCTGTTTTAAATTTGAAACAGGTTACAGTAAAATCTTCAGGTGAAGTGTTTTATGCAAACAGCACTGGAGATATTGTTATTATTGGAGTGATGTTAAACACAAAAGGCGAGAACCTTACTAAGCAGGCGATGGATAAAATATCACAGGCTAAGTTTCAAGATGTTGTAAAATCAATAGATAAATCATTAGCAATTAAAATAGGTGATGGGAAACATGAAATAATCGCATTTACAGACCCAGACTGTGGTTATTGTAGGGCGGCAGAAGCTATGTTTAAAGAAAATGCAGATAAGTTAGATGTGACTAAATATATTTTCTTTACTCCACTGGACAGTATTCACCCAGAGGCTGCTGCTAAAACAGTTCACATTTTATGTTCAGCTAATCCTGCTGAAGAATTAGAAAAAGTAATGAGAAATGAAATTACAGAATTTTCTAATCAATGCGAAGAGGGTAAAGTTAAGTTAGCTAAACACAGAGAGATTGGTGCTAAATTAAATATTAATGGTACTCCAACATTTTATGTTGATGGTGTTCGTTATGTAGGTGCTAATCCTGAAATTATAGAAAAAATATCTAAAAAATAAGGGGTAGTATATGGCGGTCAATGGAGTTATAGCAGCGGTTGGAATATTATCAGGGGCTTTGGTTTATGGTCAGACTGCCTCTGAGATGGATTTTCCAAAAGAAATTAATGAGGGAGTATATAATGTACTCCCTACTTATGCTCACGAAGTAAACTGGTCTAATAATACAATGAAAGTGAATGAATTGTATGCAGCAGGGGTAGATAATTATAAAGAGAGTATAAATAAAGATAATTTTGTTAAATATTCTAATGCTGATATTTATCAAGGTATCAAAAGAGATGATAGTATAATAGATAGTAGTAACAATAATGATGATAATAAGAGTGTCAGCAGTAGAGTTAACGGTGGTAACAGCAGAGTTATTAATAATTCAGATAGTGATTTAGTTATGACAGAGTCCGAATATCAAGAGCTGATATCTGCATATAAGAGTGCAGGTTATGAGCATTTTATTCTTCGTTTTCCTGTTGGAGAATATGAGCCGTTACCTGTATCAAAAGAAGAATTTTTTAATTTACTTCCGTTATCAGATATTACAGCTATTGATGTTTTAGGTTTTGCATCACCTGATGGAAAGAGACCAGAGATGCAAGAAGAGTTATCAGAAAGTAGAATGTATAAAGTGTTAGATTATCTTGTTAAAGAAGATATTAAGGCTGATGTTTATAAATATTACTTATGTTCAAGTGATGTTCAAAGAGACAGGTGTTGGAGAGTGGATATTTTTTTTAAGGTATATAAATCCAACGAATAAGGAGTTGATGTAGTGGAAGAAATGTATCAAGGAGCAAAGATAAAGCGGTATATCACTATAGGTATTGCTGCTTTAATTATTTTTATGGTTTTATGGGTAGGTTTAGGGTTTGGAGATTCAAAAGAAGATAAAAAATCTAAAACTGAGGCAGCAGATGTAGAAGTTTTGCAAAAAGAGAAAACTCTTGATGAAAGTATTAGAGCTAAGTTTAGTGAAGAGTTAACTTCATTAAAAGAAGAGAATATTAAAATGCAGAAAGATTTGGAAAAGTTAGCAAGAGAAAATGCTAATATGCTTCAGAAATCAGAAAAAGCACAACAAAAACTTATTAATGATAACAAAAATGCATCTGACAGGCAGATTAAAGATTTATTAGACCAGATGAAATTAGCTAAACCTGGTGAAAGTAAGTTTGATAATTTAACGGAGCAGGCAAACAGGATACCACCGCCACCAGCAGAGTTATCAGATACAGCAGATAATAAAAACGACGGTAAAATGTATCAAGGCAATAATGGTTATCCTAGTTATCCTGGCGGTCCTGCAAAAATCAATACGGCACCAGTTATAACAGTTATGACTGGTTTAATTAGTGTTGGTGAAAGTAAATTACAGGAAGAGATAGAACAGATAACAGAGAAAAAAGTAATTAAACAGGAAGATTTAATTATTCCAGCAGGCTCTTTTGTAAAGGCACAACTTGCTAGTGGTGTAATTGCTCCAACAGGTGGACAGGGTGCAACAGACCCAGTACCTGCATTATTAAGGGTGACAGGTCTGACACAACTACCAAACTTTTTCAAAGCAGATATTAAAAACTGTTTCTTATTAGCTGAAACAAAAGGTAATCTTGCAACAGAAACAGTGAATTTTAGACTAAAAACTTTAAGCTGTAAAAAAAATGATGGTACGACAATAGAAAGAGAAGTTTCAGGTTATGTAACAGG
>CAMEZN010000135.1 GCA_945947845.1 uncultured Mucispirillum sp.
TCATAGACTTCTATTTTAGTTTCATCAGGTTTGATATTAATTCTGGCATAGCCGTTATCACACCTGACTTGAACTTCTTTTTCTTGTTTATTACTTTCATAGTTGTAATAAACTGCCTCATCTATATTAAGGCATTTTATTTTTTCAAATATTTCTTTTTCCATAACTGTCTCCTTATAATAAAAAAACCAGCCCAAACGGACTGGTTTTAAATTGCTTTAGCTTGCTTTCTGTTTTGCAGCTTTCTGCTCAAGAAAGTAAGCTCTCAAATTAGGGATATCACTGTTTTTTACAGTGTCCCTTGTTAATCCGAGATATTTGAACACATCAGATTCTTTTATCCCGATTTTTGCAAACTCTGCAATCATTTTATCAACAGTTGCTTTGTTTGCTAATTCATCATCAGATTTTTTAGGTTTTTCTGCTTCTGATGATTTTTTTTCTACTTCTTTTTCTGATTTTTTATCAGTAGAAGCAGATTTTTCTTTTTCAGGCTCTATACTGTCTATATCCTTATTATCATCAATAAGGAATAAACCACCAAGAGCATATTTCCTAGCATAAGATGAACAAGAGCCAGTAACCTGAGCCTCATCCATACCTTTTTTCATCCCTGCCTCTCTAGCATAACCAGTGGCAGATAAAGAACCAAAACCATCAGTAACAGTTGCTGTGGCTTTGATATAAATTCTGTCGCTTATCTCTATCACTTCATCAGTGATAGAAAGAACTAACCCTTCTTCAAGCAATAATGGCTTAACAGCTTCATATATTGCTTCTACATTTCGGTAATTATAACCACCGAAATTATTTTTTAAATCTTTTGGTGCTTTTAATTTACTTTGCACCCTTGCTAATTTTTGGAAAAACATACTTCCTGTCATTTTTCCAATTTCTTGATTTAATTTTTCACTCATATTATTCTCCTTTATTTATTTTTTATTGATTTTTTTAAAAAATTATAATAAGATTAGAAACAGACAGGTTGCTGGTAACAACCTATCTGCCAACTTCCTTAATCAACTGATAAATTAATTAGTCTGATTATTATTTCAGATATTAATTTTACAGTTTTGATTATTAAGCAAGTTGATATTTGATTAAGAATAAAGATAAGCAGCATTTTTGCTGCTTTCTTTATGTAACCAAATAAATCTAATCTTATGTTGTTCATAACATTTTACACCTCCTTTAAGATTTTACAGCCATTACTGACCATAATCTCTTTCAGTTAGTTTATATGCTATGAAACTTAATTTTGATTTTGTAATGCTTCAACTAACTTTTTGATAAGCTTTCTCTCATCAAGATAGTTGAAAGAGTATTCTTTGTTATTAACAGTAAAGAACACATATCCATCACCAGTCCAGCTTAAATTATCTGGACTAATGTTACATTCCTTAATCAGAATATTTCTGATTTTATTTCTTCTTTTTTCTATATTATTCATTTTAACCCTCACTTATGACAACTTGGTATTTGCCATAAAATTTTATATATCTATCAATGCTTTTATTTCCACCTTGATAGATTTTTAATAAACTACTTAAATCTTTTTCAGAGAGCAGTCTATTTTCTTTCCTTATGGCTCGTTTCCGTAACCATAAAGGGAGCAGGGAAGGGATAGAGAAAGTCTGAGATTCATCGTTTCCTTTACCTTCCTTTTTTATTTTCAATGTGATTATCATTGTTACTCCTTAATCAATAAGGTCTGTTTTTTGTCTGCATTAAATGCAGCAATAAGCTCTGGTTCCTCCAGAAACTTATCTAAATACATCAGAGTTTTTATTTTCATAATTACTTCTCCTCAACAGAATATTCTTTAATCAGATAAACTGTAAATTCTGTTGAATCATCTTTTAATATTTCCTCACCATCAATAAGCTCTTCTGCTTCTTTTGGTGTTATATCTAATAAATCTACCAGAGATGTTACACTTGGCAGATTTTTATACACTCTAAATATATCAAGTTGTTCAGACTCTTGATACCTAAGCAATATAAATACTTTTTTCATATAATTAAATTCTCCTTATAAAAAAAGCCAGCCTTGTAGGCTGACTTTAGTTTATTTTTTCTTTCACTTAGAACCAGTCAATTACTAAATCACCAGTTCCAGCTTTTTCAGCATCTTCTATCCAACCTTTAAAAGTAGATAGAAATTGCTCTAATTCTGATTTCTCGACTTCCATTTGTGGTAATAAATCATCTAATAATTTATCACCAGCAGTTTCAAAAAATCTAACCATTATTTTAGAGGCTTCAAGGTCAAATTCCCAGACTCCTCTTTTGTCTTTTTGAAGATTTAATGGTTCTAAATTTTCTAAATTTTCATCAAATAAATTCTTTTCAAATATGTAGTCATTATAAAGATTAATGATATCTACACATTTTTTATAACTAAGTGAGTTTATGTTATTTCCCCACTCAATTATGTTTTTTATTCTTGCATATCCTGTTTCCATAGTAAACTCCTTAAAACCAGTCCACAGTAATCCAGCCTGTTTCGGCTTTCTTACCATCTTCCAGCCAACCATTGAAATCTTCAATGGCATAAACTAAAGTTTTTAAGGAAATATCGAATTTCTTAATAATTTCCTCTTTTTCTTTCTGGGAAAGATTATTAAAATAATTAACAAGTTTTTCCCATTGTTCTGTTTCAAACTCCCATTCTTCTAACTCTGTATCTACATACATATCAGGGTCTTTTTCTTCTTTATAGTGATATATTAAATCACTATAAAGCTCAAAAGCATTAGAGCATGATGAAGCACCATACTCAATTTGATTTACTGTTCTAACATGTCCTCTGTATCCCATATTATTCTCCTTTTTTCCTTGTGGCTTAAATAATTAAGCCACTTTTTTATTTTGATACTCAGCACCTACTGAAAGTAAATACTGAGCTATCCTGTTTGCAGAATTACTGGCCATTATGATAAAACGGCTATCTTTCTGCATTTTTGTTATCAAAGGGATTATATATTCTACATCCCTTTTAATTCTGTAATTAATACCCAGTTCACCAGCAATAATACTTGCAGCCATTTCAGCTACAAGGTTACCATAACTTACTAGGTTTTCCTGCGGGTTACTTCCGTCTTTCTCGGTTTTCATATAACCCAGATTCAAATACTTTTCACCAGCACCTACTGCAAAAGCAAGCTGTTTCATCATGCTGGCATAGTAAGTCCCTTTTTCTTTAAATAAAGGTAACCCTGCTAATGAAACAGTATTAGTGCTGATATCATAACTTGGTTTAGTTGTTGTAGCTTTTATTCTAAGCCCTTTTAACTCTAAACCCATGAGAATAGCTTTTGCAGCTTCCTCATTTAAAGTTACTTCTGTCCTACCATCAGTTGATGGAAGAATGCCTTTTTCTATAAGGTCAGTCTGTTGAACATTCCAAACCCTATAGTATTTGCTAACCAAACCAGCTTTACTTTCATAATCAGAGCAAAGGTCTTGATTTTCTTCTGACAGTTGTGCTTGTTCAGCCTGCCATAGCTGTCTTTCTTCTAACTGGCAGATACAATCTCTACCAGAAGAATATTTACAACTCTGACATTGCTCTTTTAAAGAACTTAAATCGTCAGTGTTATCTTCTTTTTTAGTTGAGAAATAAACAATGTGTCCTTTCTCATCTTTCTTAACAGAACCACCCATTTGAGTGATTTCATTGAAAGTTAAAAACCTGTTATCTTTAAATTTTCTTACCACAGGGGTTAACATAAACTTATTTAAGCCGCTGTATTGTCTGCCAGATTTAGCATTAACAGCTATTTCTGGTCTTTCTAACCAGAAAGGATTATTATATTCACCATTCTGGATTTCTAATAAATTAATAATTGTTTCTGATAAGATTTCAGAAACTGATTTTTTTTGTTTTGTGTTTTCGTTAGTTGTTTTCATTTTTAATCTCCTATTTTTTAATTATTTATAAAAAAAAATACCAGCCGACTTAATCTGCTGGTATTAAACCAAAATGATTATGTATCATCTTGGTTAAAATTTTGATATCATTGCGGAACATCGCTCCACTGATATCTATAATCTCATCACCTGACTTTACAGTTAAAGTGATGATTTTATTAAATGATATTCTGCCATCTAATACATGCAGCATATCTCTAATTTTCTGCTGAATACTCTTATCTTTCACACTTTCAGCATCAAAGATAATTTCTTCAGCATATTTCTGGTGCCTTGTCATAACTGACAAAACACCTTTTTTTTCTTTTTCCATTTTTCCCTCCAAACAAAAAAAGCCAACCAGTAAACTGATTGACTTTTCTTTAATTTTAATATATATTAAAGCTAAGAGCAGGGAGGGCTAGTCCCTGCCTTGTAAACTAGTTAGCTTAAGCCTAACAGCTGAAATAAATAATCAGCTATAAGCCAAGCTAATCTAGCAGTAAGGATTTTCACGAATAAAAGCAGGTGTTCTTGAACGAACTTACCTGCTTTTTTCGTAAGCCTATCTCTTAGCTTGTGTTCCATAACACGAGTTCCTCCTTTCTTAAACATTATCTATGTAAAAGCAAGCCATACCTGTAAGGCATAACTCTACTGTTATTGTTTAAGTCATTTGGAATATGTTATGATTTTTTTTTGATTTTTTTACACAATAATACTATCGTGTTATTCTTGATAATATACCACACTCATGCAGTGTATCATAATTAAAGTAAGTGCTGTTACACTTCTTTGGTTGCCATAATGGCAAGGACTCTCAGAGAGAGTAAAAGATAATTATAATATACTATTCTTATACAAATTTGTCAAATAATTATTAAAAAAATCAGCTGCTAATCATCTATTAACAGCTGACTAATTCTTTTTTCAACATACAAGTAATCCTCGTATGTTGGAATTATTTTTCCATCTCATCTAATGTGGCTACTCTCGCATTAACTATCTTCTCAAGCTCACCTTTCTTCCGCTCCTCAAACTCTGCATAACTGCCATACTCACTAAATGCATCTATCCGTAACGGAATATATCTGCCTACCTTAAGAGTATTACCATCAATATCCGTTAATGCAAAATTGCCCTGATAATATCCCTCTTTTATCCAATCTGTATGCAGTATTCCCAGTTTTCTGCAATACTCCGTAAAACTCATTCCTAACTCGTTATCCTTAATATTAAATAAATTAACTTTCATCTCTTTATTTAATCGGGCAGCTTTCTTTATCTCTGAAATAACTGAACTGGTATAACATAATACCATATCACCGTTGACTGTAAAATAACTAAACCTGCCTCTATCTATCATGTTTATATGTCTTGATATAGTCTTTATAAAATCATTAATATTAAAAAATGATGATATCTTATAATAATCTGGACTCTCCTGACTTTTTGTTGATAAATCACGGTATAATGCGTCGTTAGTTGATAACCGCTCTAACTCATTATCTCCTTGTATATCTATTTTTACTTTATTCTCTCTCTCTGATGCTGCCTGCTCTAGTTTTTCTACCTGCTGAGGCTCTGGAGCAGGGGAGAATGAAGCAGCAAAATCAGGTATAAACCCTGTTGTTATAGAATTATCTGCATCAGCCTGATTAGTGCTTGATAATTCGGCACTCTCGGACATTTGTGGGGATGTCGTCGTGCCGTTATCATCACTAATCGGTAGCTCTTTTTTCGTTATTGGTTGAATTAATACTTGTTCCTGTTTTTTCGGCTGTTCTATCTCATTATC
>CAMEZN010000136.1 GCA_945947845.1 uncultured Mucispirillum sp.
AGAATATAATCAAAAAGATAAAAATTTTAATATAAATTATTTTAGTAAAGATTTACAACATTTAGAATTTCATCAATATGGAAATGTTGGACTTGATGAGTGTGGAAATGCCTATATTTTCAATATTAAAGACGAAGAAATAGCACATTTATTTAATACTGCCCAAACAAAAGAAGAAATACTTAATAAAAATATTAAAGAATTTATGTTTAATGAAAATACTAAAATAGAATTAACTACCAATAAAAATAATAATTCTTTAATACTATTAAAACAGCAAGATAATAGGGAATATTTTGAAATAAAAATATATGATATTAAATCTATATCCATTGAAGATTTCAAAGTCACTGTAACATATTATGATGTTAATCAAGACAACCTTTTAGGCTTTGAAAAAGAAATGTATGATTTAACTAAACTTATCAATTTAAAAGAATATATAAATTTTTTATCTAAATATTTATAAAAATAATAATGTTGTTACACTTAAACCATTGATAAATAAGTAATGTGCAAATTTTGCACTTTTGGGAAAGTGTGAAATAAAATAAAAATGAACTGTTTCCATTTTGGAAACAGTTGGGGGAAATGATGATTAAATTTATACCATTACATAGAAATTTAATAAAAGAATTTTTTGCTACGATAGAGTTAGATAATAGTGAATCTGCTGATTATTTAAAATATGAAAAATTAATTGTAAAATCAGGTTATAAAGAAGATGAAATAATTTTTGATGTTGAAGATGATTACAATCCCATTTATGTAAGAAAATCTGATTTAATTTATGAAGATTATTATGGTGGTGCAATTATATATAATACAGAAAGTCATTCAATAGAGTTTTTTAATAATGACCAGTTTTCAATACTTCAAGATTTTTTATATAAGCATGCAGAAATGATAGAGTTATGCGAGTTTGAGTTGATAGTAGAAGATTAATTATAGTGGTTATTTCCAAAATGGAAAAAGCCACTAAAGAGTGGGAAATATGGAAAAAATAATTGATTTAGGACAAATGATAAAGTTACTTGATTATAATATAGCAGCACTTAAAGAAATATTTACACTAAACAGAATATTTAATATTACACCTAACAAAGATATTTTAAATGATATAATCAATAAAGCTGAAGAAATAAATAATTGGGATACTCTTTTTACAATTTATTATTCTGAAAGTGATAGAGTTTGTAATAAAATAGAATATATTAATATGGACTATCACAATATAAGATTAGTTGTTTATAGATTTTCACATTTTACATACACTGATAATAAAAAACCAAAAAGAGTTGTATTTTATAAATTACTTAAACCTAATCTATTGGAGCAATAACATGTATGATGTATATGTAAAAGAATGTAATGTTGAATGGAATATTGGTGATAAGGTTTACTGTTATTATACTGATGGAAATTGTTTATGGAGAAAGAAAGAAACTGTAATAACAGATATATCATCTATGTATATATTTACAGATGAAAAAGAACTGATTTATACAGAAAAGCAAAAAAAATATAATTTAAAAGGTGGAAAAACTGATAAACGAGGATATTCTCAGTTTATTATACCTATAAATCATAAATATGTAGAAATTTTTGATGAAAAAATGAAATTAGCAAATAAGGTTGTAGAAAATTTAATATATCTACAAACCCCTATTAAATATTGTGATATTTTGTTTAAAGAGGAATATATTAAAGAGCTATTAGAAAAATCACAAGATTTAATAAATTGTTTTAAACAGGCATATAATATGGAAAATTTTGAAAAAAAATTTATGAAATCAGTTTGTGATAATAGGTTTTAATAGTATTATTAACTCATAAAAATTGAACTGTTTCTATTTTGGAAACAATTGAGGGTAATATGGAAATAAATTTACAAGCATATGAAAGTAATTGTTCACAAATATGTATATCAAAATAAGAGAAGAATTGGCAGAATAAGTGAAAATAATGATGGCAGAGCATATATTATACTCACATAAAGAATTGATAAATTTGTTTTGTGACTGTATTACTAAAAAAAGGTTTATTGATAAAACAGTAAATGGTATTAAAACAAATACATGGGGCGGTGTAAATAACGAAGAAGGTTTTAACCTTTATAACTTCTACAGACCAAGAAATTTATTTACTGAGCCTGCTAAGTGTATGGAGCGACCTGATATTATATTATTTTATCAGTCTGGTATCAGTGCCATTGTTGAAGTTAAAACAAGTAGAAATGATTTTCTTGCTGATTTTAAGAAAAAACATAGAAAAAATAATAATAGTATGGGAGATTATAAGTATCTGCTTTGCAGCAAAAATATAGATATAAAAGAACTTCCTGATACATGGGGGATATTAAGAATTGATAATATTGGTAAACATAAACCATATCTGCAGATGGAACGAATAGCACATAAAACAAATAAAAACAGTTATGAAGAAATAGAGCTTCTGAGCAAACTATTAAGGTATGGCCAAAAGAATTATAATGAATAAAATGCACAGCAGATTTTCTACTGTGCAGATTTGGTTTCTGCGGGTTTTTAATCTATCCTATATTTTTTCTTTTCCCGCATATCTTACTTAACACAATATCTGTAATATTTCTATATAATTTTAAGTATTTTTTAAAATATTCAATGTAACCTCATTATTATAATAATACTAAAACCAAAAATAAAGTGGTGAATATTATGAAAAAAAGCAATATTCAAAAGAAATCTTTTTTATATGCACTTATTTTCTTACTTATAACTATTTTTTCTGTATCAGAGTTGATTTTAAATCAAAATATGATGCCAGCATATTTTTTTGGCACATTATTTTTAGCATGCTGGATAATTGAATATGTTAAAATGAAAAAAGCTAATAAAGGATAATAATATGGATACCCAATCAAATAAAAAAACAGGAATAATTGGAACTGTTATAACATTTATACTGGCAGTTTTTGTGTATATGTTATACATAGTTATTTTACCATCAATTATGATATTCAAAATGCTTTTTCAAAAGGAAAAAACGAAGAAACCTGAATAAACGGTGTAATCTTTTTCAACAAACCAACAAACCATCAAATATGTAATGTAACCATACGAATTTAATATAAGGCAGGAGGATTTGTATGGTTACTAATATTCAACAATCATTAAACAAAAAAGAAAAATACAAAGCTGTCTGTCGTAGAGAATTAAATAAGATAGCAAGAAAAACAGAATATTTTATTTTTTCTCAAAACAATCAGCAGTATTTGGATAAGTCTTGGTTATACAATTTAAAACGAAAGATTAAAGCATATGTTATTATTTATTTTGCTGAGAAGCTTAACTGTGCTGCTAGAAGATTAAAGTTTAAATATATGAGTAATCGCCAGTGTAAAGAAATAGTTCGTTTAATAAATAATACTGACTTAAAAGAGATATTTGATTATGTATCAAATAAAATTAATGAACAGGAGTTGAATGTATGATGAAATATTTAGATCCAATGTATTGGTTAGGGCAAGATGGGTATGCAAAAATTAGTGATATGATTATCACACAGTTATTCAACGGTAATATATCAAGAGTATTAAGTGCAGCACTGCTTATAATTGGTATGTGGTTTGTGTTTCGAAGAAAATTAACAGGTGCAGGGCTCGGTTTTGTATCGGTCTCTGTATTATTAATATTCGGAAAAAGTTTACTAGAGTTATTTAATATTAACTTATTTTAAGGAGGGCAATAATGGCGAACAATAATTCTAACAATGAAACAGTTATACAGACAGGAGCAGGCAGGGAGAAAGCAAAGAATATTGTAGATGCTCATGCTGAGATAAGCAGGTATTCAGTGCTTGAGATGAATGGTGGAGAAACCCATGAACGAATGTTTGCATGGGACCAGGTAATAGAGTTTTTTGCGATAGGGTTTAAGATATTCTTTGCAGGTTTTATAGTATGTTTATTTTTAGTACCTACTGCTGTTGCTGTAAACTTTGGGCTGCTTAATATGTATGGCGGCATTCCTAATATATATGACAAGATATTTATATTTATTTTAGCATTTTCAATGACATTTGGAGCTATTGTAATAATATTACAAATGGCAAAATTTGTTGAAGGTCCTGTAACATATAAGATGTTAAAAAGTTTATATACTGGAGCGATATCATCGTCATTAATAAAAGGGATAGTATTGTTTATACTGTTTCAGTTTATGGCCACCTTAATTACACCAGAATCAGTAATGGCACATTTGAGTATATTTTTAAGATTACTACCTAATGCGAATGAGTTAGCTGCATCTACTCCTTATGAGTTAGCAGCGGTTATTGTAGGTATAATTAAACCAGTTTTTCGTATTTCAGCAACAATTATGCTTGTTTATGGATTTATGGCGGCAGTTCTTTTAACAGTAATTTTAATAAAATCTAAAATTAAATTAAAAAATATTATAAAAAAACAAGCATTTATTAATAAAAATGTAACACAGTAATTATAATAATTAACAGCAGGTAATAATATAAACTAAACTAAATAATAAAAGTAAAAGGAGTAAAAAAGATGAGTGAAGAAACAAAAACAACAGAGCAATCAGCACCAGTGGTAAACAGACCAACGGATGCAGAAAGAAGAAGGCAGTCAATGGCTGACAGACAAAGAAACAGATTAGAGCAGGCTAAATTACCTGGCAGCACAGTATTTCGTCCAGAAACTCCAGCGGTATCTTATGAGATTATGCATTATCTTAGGAGTATTGACAGGGGAATGGCAGTATTAAGCAGGAATATTTTTCAAAATAAAGATAATTTTAAAAATATTGAAAAAGCAGGCAAAGAGGCTGATGCATTAAAAGATGCGGTTAAAACAGCAGCTAAAAATATTTCTGAATATGCAGGAATCAGATTTGAAGAATACAACCCAAGAAGATAACTAAAATAAATTATATATTATCTGCGAAAAGAAAACGGTTTCGTTTCATAACATATAACCTCACATATTTCATTAGACAACCAAGAGCCTCAGCAATGGGGCTTTTGGTTTGTAAAACAAGATTTAAAGGATACATAGATGGATAAACAAAAACTAATATATAATATAATAAAAATACTGGAAGAAAATAATTTCAGCAGAAAAAACATTCATATACAAAAATTTATATCATTTTTATCATACAGGATAGATAATATTCCATTTAGTTTTAGTATTGATAAGTATGGTCCGTTTTCATCAGAGTTAAGAGATGAGTTATATTCTATGGTTTTATGGGGCGATTTATTTTATATAGATAACCAATATAATACTAAAAATAACTTATTAAGTATTAATCAACCGATTTATCAGAAAATAGAAACGGAAATAAAGCAGTATGCCAATATTATAGATGAGTTAAGTTTTGATAATATGCTGATATATGGCACTTTATTTTATATATTAAATAATACATGCAGCCGAGATAAAGATAGTATTATTCAATTATTTTATAATACGGTTGATACTACATTTACAAACGAACAGCTGGAAGAGCCATTAGATAAATTATTAAAAACATATTTTGATGGCATAGTAGGTTATAGAGATAGAAAGACAGGTTATTATGTACTTCCTGCTGACTGGGACGATGGGGAAGATTATACAAAGTATTTGAAAGAAAAATAATTTACTCAATTAAAGCAAGGTAGAAATATCTTGCTTTTTTTTGTTTCTTATTTTAACTT
>CAMEZN010000137.1 GCA_945947845.1 uncultured Mucispirillum sp.
AGAGTTGGCAGTTTTAGCGACATGAGCGGTAAAGCTGCCACTTTCCTATCACTTTTTAAAGTATAATTAAAAATACCATTTATAAACAAATTACACATCAAATTTAATAATAGAATAAGAGAAAAACAATCTTTAAACTTTAAATATATTTCAGTAAAATTTATTGCTACAACAATTATTTTATGATATATTAGCATAATTATACTTATGTGAGGTCATTATGATTGCAAAAGAAGGATATCCGTTTATTATAAGTGCATTAGTTGCAACTATATTATTTTATATTATACCATGGTTTATATGGGTTACTATATCAATATTACTGCTTGCATTATTTGTATGGTTTTTCAGAGACCCTGAAAGAAATGCACCTATTGAGCAGGATATTGCAGTATCTGCTGCTGATGGTAAAGTGGTAGAAGTGGAAGAAGTAGAATTTAAAGGCGAAAAATATAAAAAAGTAGGTGTTTTTATGAATGTATTTTCAGTACATGTAAATAGAACACCAGTTACTGGAACAGTTACATCTATTGAGCATATTCCTGGTAAGTTTGTAAATGCAAGCCGTAAAGATGCTTCTATTATAAATGAAAGAAATATTATTACATTTGATACAAAATATGGTAAAGTTATAGCTGTTCAAGTGGCAGGGCTTGTAGCAAGAAGAACAGTAAGCTATGTTAAAGAAGGTGATTTAATGGCAACAGGTGATAGGTTTGGTATGATTAAATTTTCTTCTCGTGTTGACCATTATTTTCCATTATCTGCTGAAATACAAGTTAAAGTAGATGATGAAGTGAAAGCAGGCGAAAGTATTATTGCAAAATTTAATGATTAAAAGTGATTAAGGTAAGAAAATGAGTATGTTTTCAGAAAAAACAGGTAAATTAAATATGACACTTCGCAACAGAAATGTTATACTTCCAAACTTTATTACAATACTTGGGCTTTTATGTGGAGTATATTCCATTATGCTTTCAGTAGGCAGCAGGATAGTTGAGGGTGATAATTATGTTTATGCTGCATATTTTTTACTACTTGCAGCTTTTTTTGACGGTATAGACGGTAAAGTTGCCCGTATTGTTAATGGCACAAGTGATTTTGGTGTGCAGCTTGATTCACTATGCGATATGGTATCATTTGGTGTAGCACCAGCTATTCTTGTATATGAATGGCTTTTAAAAGGGTTTGACAGGGTTGGTATAGTTGCAGTATTTTTATTTGTTGCAAGTGGAGCATTAAGGCTTGCCCGTTTTAATGTGCAGAGCGGTAAAATAAGTAATGTATATTTTGTAGGGCTTCCTATCCCAGCAGCAGCAGCATTTATTGCTACAAGTGTTCTTTTTATACATAAACTTGGTCTTGATTTAGAAAAGGCTGCATTATCAATGTTTTTTCTGATAAGTATATATTTGCTTGCATTTCTAATGGTGAGCACAGTGCCTTTTTACAGTTTCAAAAAAATGAGTTACTTTAAGGCACGACCATTTCAGGCACTTATCGTTATGGTTATATTCATATCAATTTTAGTGCTTTATTTTGAGGTAGTATCATTTATAATGATTACTGCATACATTGCAATTGGACTGCTGATTGCTTTTTTTAAAATGATAAAGGGCAAGCCAAAACAGGCAGTAGAAAATCAGCAGGAAAATTAAATTGGAGTAAATAATGCGAAAATTAATATTTTTTGATACAACTTTAAGAGACGGTGAACAGTGTCCGGGTTTTAGTATGACAACTGATGAGAAAATCCGTCTTGCATTGCAGCTTGAAAGGCTTGGGGTAGATGTTATAGAAGCCGGCTTTCCTGCATCATCATCCGGTGATTTTGAAGCTGTGCAGAAAATATCATCACTTGTAAAAAATTCAAGTATATGCGGGCTTTCCCGTGCTAATAAAAAAGATATAGAAGCCGTGTATGAAGCAACAAAAAAAGCTGCTCGTCCACGGATTCATACATTTATAGCTACATCTGATATTCATATGAAACATAAACTCAAAAAATCCCGTGAGGAAGTTATTGAACTTGCTCGTGAGGCTGTCAGGTTTGCTAGAAATTTATGTGATGATGTGGAATTTAGTGCAGAAGATGCTTTAAGAAGCGAGCCTGATTTTTTATATCAGGTGATAGATGCAGTTATTAAAGAGGGAGCAAAAACAATCAATCTGCCTGATACAGTTGGCTATATTATGCCTGATGAAATATATGAACTTTTTTCTGGTGTAAAAAATAATGTGGCAAATATTGATAAGGTAGTGCTAAGCACTCATAACCATGATGATTTAGGTATGGGGGTTGCAAACTCTCTTGCAGCAATCAGAGCAGGTGCAGACCAAGTAGAATGCACAATAAATGGTATAGGCGAACGTGCCGGCAACTCTGCTCTTGAAGAAATATGTATGGCTATAAATGTTAGAAAAGATTTCTACAAAGATATAGAAACTACAATAAATACAACAGAAATATATAAAACAAGCAGAATGATAACAAGTATTACTGGTGTAGATGTGCAGCCTAATAAGGCGATTGTTGGAAAAAATGCTTTTGCTCATGAATCAGGTATTCATCAGGACGGAGTATTAAAAGAACGTTCTACCTATGAAATAATGACTGCTGAAAGTGTGGGGATTATGAAAAATTCCCTTGTGCTTGGCAAACATTCTGGAAGAGCTGCATTTAAAGCAAGGCTTGCAGAAATGGGGTATATTTTAGATGATGAACATTTAGAAAAAGCATTTTCTGCTTTTAAAGATTTAGCAGATAAAAAGAAAGAAATATTTGATGAAGATTTAGAAGCCATAGTATTAGGCAAATTAAGTGATGCAAAAAAATATTATGAACTTGATTATGTAGGATTTAACAGCGGTTCAAGTCTAATAGCAACAGCAACACTAAGGCTTAAAAAAGATGATGGTGTTATCTTAACAGATTCTTCTACTGGTGAAGGTCCAGTTGATGCAGCATTTAAGGCAGTAGAAAGAATTTCTGGTTATGAAGGCAGGCTGAAAAGTTATAAAATTAATGCTGTAACACAAGGTAAAGATGCTCAGGGTGAAGTTACTGTTATAGCAGAGTTTGCATCAAGCGGTATAGAAGTGCTTGGTAAAGGTTATTCAACAGATGTATTAATCGCATCAGTGGAAGCATATATTAATGCACTTAATAACTATATAAGCAGAATAGAAAAATAGGGCATCTTTTGTATGCGACATATATTGTCGCTCAAACAGATTATTAACTAGTAAAATCTCTTTGGAGGAATAATGGACAGTGATAAAAAGAAAGCCTTAGAGCTTGCTCTTGGCAAGATAGAAAAAGACTTTGGTAAAGGTTCACTTATGCGTTTAGGTGATAAGCCAGATGAAAAAATCCCTGTAATACCAACGGGAGCATTATCTCTTGATATGGCATTAGGTATAGGCGGGGTTCCAAGAGGAAGAATTATAGAAATATATGGTGCAGAGTCAAGTGGTAAAACAACAATCGCACTTCATATTATAGCAGAAGCACAAAAAATGGGTGGAGTGGCAGCATTTATAGATGCAGAACATGCACTTGACCCAACCTATGCAGCAGCTATTGGGGTAGATACAGATAACCTGCTTGTATCTCAGCCAGATAATGGTGAATCAGCCCTTGAAATAACAGAAACACTTGTTAGAAGTGGAGCAATTGATGTAATAGTTGTTGACTCAGTGGCAGCACTTACTCCAAAGGCAGAAATAGAAGGAGATATGGGTGATGCTCATATGGGCTTACAGGCAAGGCTTATGAGTCAGGCATTAAGGAAATTAACAGCTATTGTTAATAAATCAAAAACATGTCTTATTTTCATTAACCAGACCCGTATGAAGCTTGGTGTTATGTTTGGCAACCCAGAAACTACTACTGGTGGTAATGCTTTAAAATTTTATGCATCAGTTAGAATGGAAGTTAAAAAAGGCAATCAGGTCAAAGAAAAAGAAGAAGTAGTTGCAAATAAGATTACAGTAAAAGTAGTTAAAAATAAAATGTCGCCGCCGTTTAAAAAAGCAGAGTTTGATGTGCTTTTTGGTAAAGGGATATCAAATGAAAGTATTATTTTAGGTATGGCAGTTGAGGCAGGTATTATTCAGAAATCAGGAGCATGGTTTTCTATGAATGATACAAAACTTGGTCAGGGTGAAGTAAATGCAAGGATATATTTAGAGCAGAACCCTGATGTTACAAAATCAATAGAAAAACAGTTAAGAGCAAAATATAACATAGAGCTTCCGGGCAGTGAAATGCAGGAACAGCAGGAAGAAAAACCAGCTAAAAAGGCTGAAACTGAAAAATAATGGCATCAATTGGGCTTAGCTATGCTTATAAATTGCTTAGCATGAGAGACTATTTTAAGAATGAACTTTATGATAAGATAGAAAAGAAATGCGGCAGTGTAGAAGCAGAAAAAGCTGTTTATGAAATGGAGCAGGCTGGCTATATTGATGATGAAAGAACTGCTTATAATTATATAAGGGCAAAATTAAAATCAGGGTATGGGCCGTATTATATTTCTAATAAGCTTTATTTAAAAGGCTGCTGCAAAGATATTTCTTATATTGAAGATGTAGCAGAAAAAGAAAATATAAATATGGAAGAATACATATTAAAATACAGTAAACGATATATAAAAAAAGAAAGTGATGACCCATATAAAGACTATATAAAGTGTATAAATTTTTTAAAAAATAAAGGGTATGCACCAAGTATAGTTATGCAGGTAATTAAAAAAGAGGATTTTGAATAATGAAAGTAATTTTTTTAAAAAATGTTAAAGGTGTTGCAAACGAAGGGGATATTAAAGATGTTAAAGAAGGATATGCAAAAAACTTCCTTTTTAAGCAGAAATTAGCACTTGAAGCAACACCTGCTAATATGAAAGCCCATGAAGAAAAACTAGAATCATTAAAAGAGCAGGAAAAATTAAAAGTAGCAGAAGCAAAAGCATTAGCAGAAAAATTAAAAGCTACTAAGGTAGAATTTTCATTAAAAGCAGGTGATACAGGCAGACTTTATGGTGCTGTTACAAGTCTGGAAATTTCTGATGCACTTGCAAAACTTGGACTTCCAGTTGATAAAAAGCTATTGGATATGAAAGAGCCTATTAAAGAAGCTGGCACTCATACTGTCAAAGTAAATATATATAAAGAAGTAAAAAGTCAATTAACTGTTGTAATTAATGCTATTAACTGATGCAGCCTTATTGTAATATAATTTTGCTATTTATATTATGAGGTAAATCTATGAATTCTGATAATAAAGTTATGCCTAACAGCCTTGAAGCAGAGCAGGCAGTAATTGCATCTATACTTATTGATAATGCTGTTGCAGAAGAAATTATTAATCATTTAAGTGCAGATGATTTTTATATACCAGCACACAAGGTTATACTTTCAGCACTGCATAATTTAAATAAAAAAGGGCAAGCTCTTGATTTAGTTACCCTTTTTAGTCAGTTAACAGATGAAAATAACATTGAAAAGGCAGGCGGTATTGAATATATATCCCAGCTTGTAAATACTGTTCCAAATGCTGCAAATGCAGATAAATATATAGAAATATTAAAAGAAAAAGCTACCTTACGGAATTTAATTAGTGCTGGTGGTATGATTTCAAGTTTAGGTTATGAAGTTTCAGAAGATGTTGAAACATTAATAGATAAAGCACAAGA
>CAMEZN010000138.1 GCA_945947845.1 uncultured Mucispirillum sp.
GTAATAGGCGGCGGTATTGCATCTACACCAGACAAGGTATATGAAACAATTTTTAATATAACAATAGATTCACCTGTTTCTGTTGAAGAAAGGTCAGACACAAATGTTTTTGGCAGCCATCTCTTTACAAAATTTGGAGTAAAAGTAAACAGTAAACTGCAAGCCTTAGACAGTAAGGGAAGTCCTTTATATGATAATGTATTTTTTGCAGGTAATACATTAGGAAACTATGATTTTCCAACTGAAAAATCTGGTTATGGTGTAGCCTGCTCAACAGGCTATACTGCTGCATTATCAGCATTAGCAAGTAAATAACAAGGAGAAGTTACTATGTCATCAGAACATATAAATCCTGATAAATGTATAGCATGCACAATATGCCAAGTGCACTGTCCAGTAGCAAAAGTTACCCCTAATTTTTTAGGCCCTAGGTTAATAGGCCCAGCATATGAAAGGTTCAGACTTTTAGATGTTGCAGAAGAAGAATCATTACACTACTGTGCAAACTGTAAAAACTGTGATATTGCCTGCCCACAAGGAGTGGCAATCTCTACACTCAATATGGTAGCAAGAGGCGAATATACAGAAAAAAATGGCGGTAAATTTCGCGACTGGGTATTAAGTCATGGTGGTTTACTGGCAGATATATTTAAATATATTCCAACATGGCTTAAAAATTTTGGTATGCACAACCCAGCTACAAGACTTTTACTTGATACAATAGGTATATCTAAAAAAGCACCAATTCCAAAGTTTGATAAACATTTCAGGCTTGTTTATAAAAAATTAAAACAGCCTAAGCTTGATAAAAAAATAGTTTATTTTCCGGGCTGCTATGTTGATGACTATGATTACTCTATTGGGCTTGATATGATATGGATATTTAATCAGGCAGGTTATGAAGTGATAGTCCCAGAACAGTTTGTATGCTGTGGACTTCCGCTTGTATCAAATGGTTTTATGAAAGATGCAGCAAAAAATGCAGCAAAAAATGTATCTATTATAAAAGAATACCAAGAAAAAGGAATACCTGTTGTAACAGGCTGCCCAAGCTGTGCATTAATGTTTAAAAAAGATGTTCCAGAAATGTTTCCAGATGTGGTTTATGAAAGCTATAAAGGTGGAGTAATGGACGCTCAGGAATTTTTAATGGGCTGTGTTGAACGAGGTGAATTAAATTTTGCAGATAAAATTTCTTCTAAATCAATCATATACCATTCTCCATGTCATTTAAGAGCACAGGGTATAGGGCTTCCTAGTATTGATTTAATTGAAAAATTAACAGGAAACAAAGTGCAGAATGCTCAGGCTGGCTGCTGCGGTATTTCAGGAAGTTATGGATTTAAAAAAGAAAAATACCAAATAGGGCTGGAAGTTGGTAAAGAGCTTTTTGATACAATAAAAAACAGTAACTGTGAAATAGTAACAACAGAATGTGGCACTTGTCAGGCACAAATCCAGCACGGCACAGGGCAAAAAGCTTATCACCCTGTTACTGTTATAAGAAAATTAGTAGAAAACAAATAATTATTATAATGTATTCACAAAAGGAGTGGTTATAGAACAATGTAATCAATACATAAAATATTTTTGAGGAGGTTCTCATGAGTAATGTTATGGTTACTGTAATCTATGCTTTTTGCGGCGGAATATTCGGTGCAAGTGTAGGTGCATTATGGGCATTCATTTTATGCACAATTATAGCTGTAATGGGTGCTTTGGTAGTATTAGCAGGAGGTTCAGATTTTATTTTAATGCAGGTAGCATTAGGACCAATATTTGGACCTGCAGCTGGTGGTTTCTTATCAGGTGTAGTAGCTGCTACTTATGCTCACGGTGTTAGAAAAAATCACCCAACTAATAATGCTAAGGATATAGTTACACCATTAATGGGAACTTCTTGGGACGTTTTATTTGTTGGTGGTATAGCAGCAGTTATCTCCTTTTATTTTGCAATGTTACTATCTCATATTCCTTATATAAAATTAGGTGATACTGGTGCAATCTCAATAGTTATCATATCACTTCTTTCAAGAGTAATATTTCTAAAAGAAAGTATTTTTGGAAGTAAAGAATCTATTCAAAAACACGGTATTTTTGGCACAAATCATTATGAATTATCATGGTGTGGCTATATGACTCCAAAACCACTTCTTATGATGATAGGTATATCTATGGGAGGTGTTTCAGCAGCGATTGCAGCAGGCACTCTATCTGTTCTCCGTCCATTAGTTGAAAGTGGTCAGATTAATGCAAGCCTTGCTTGGACTGTTCCTTTATTTTTCACATGGGGTATATCAGGTATAATGCTTACAATGATGGCATTAGGTCAAGGTGCAACTGGAAAAGTGCCAGTTACCCATGCAATAAGCCTTGTTGGTGCTTTAATGTTTTTACACACTGAACCAATTTTTGGGGCAAATACAGCAATACTGTTTGGTATTCTAGGTGGTATTATGGGTATGGCAGTGCAAGAGTTTGGAGCAAGAGTATTCTGGAACCATGGTGGAAACCATATAGACCCACCTGCATTTTCCATTGCAATAAATACACTGTTTATAAATATATTATTTTCTTTTATTAGTTAATCGTAAGGAGGCACAAGTTTATGGGAAAATATGTTTTAGCATTAGACCAAGGCACAACAAGTTCAAGAGCTATATTATTTGACAGAGAAAGTAATATAGTGCAGATAGCTCAGCAGGAATTTTCTCAAATATTTCCACAAGATGGCTGGGTAGAGCATAATCCTAACGAGATATTTGATACACAATCATCAGTAGTAAGAGAATGTGTAAAAAATGCAGGTATTTCATCAAAAGATATTGCAGCAGTTGGTATTACAAACCAAAGAGAAACTACTGTTGTGTGGAATAAAAAAACTGGTGCACCAATATACAATGCTATTGTCTGGCAGGATAGAAGAACATCAGCATACTGTGATAAATTAAAAGAGGAAGGAAAAACTGATTTAATAAGAGAAAAAACAGGGCTTATTTTAGATTCATATTTTTCAGGAACAAAAATAAAATGGATATTAGATAATGTAAAAGGTGCAAGAGAGTTAGCTGAAAAAGGCGATTTACTCTTTGGAAATATTGATACATGGCTTATTTGGAATTTTACGAAAGGTTCAGTTCATGCAACAGACCCATCAAATGCCAGCAGAACATTACTTTTTAATATAAATACTGGAATGTGGGATAAAGATTTATTAGAGCTTTTTGGTATACCAGAATCACTTTTACCAAAAGTGATGCCTTCATCAGGAATAATGGGGGAAATGCACCCTGAATTTTTAGGTTCTCCTATACCAATAGCTGGTGATGCAGGCGACCAGCAGGCTGCAACTTATGGTAATGCCTGCACTAAGGAAGGAATGGCAAAAAATACATATGGAACAGGCTGTTTCTTACTTATGAATACAGGTAAAATGCACAAGTTAAGTGCAAATAATCTGCTTACTACTGTTGCATGGGATTCTGGCAAAGGGCTTCATTATGCTTTTGAAGGTTCTGTTTATATAGGTGGAGCAGTTGTTCAATGGCTTAGAGATGGGTTACAGATTATTAAAAATACATCAGATACAGAAGCACTTGGAAAATCTGTTCCTGATAATGGCGGAGTATATATTGTGCCAGCATTTACAGGGCTTGGGGCTCCATACTGGGACCCATATGCAAGGGGAACAATTGTCGGTATAACAAGAGGAACTACAAAAGCTCATATTGCCCGTGCAGGTTTAGAGTCAATTGCATATCAATCATTAGATATAGTTCGCTGCATGGAAAAAGATGCAGGAATGAAAATGAGCACATTAAGAGTTGATGGTGGAGCAAGCCGAAATAATATGCTTATGCAGTGTCAGGCAGATATGTTGAATGTAGTAGTTGAAAGGCCGGTAATAACCGAAACCACTGCATTAGGTGCTGCATACCTTGCAGGATTAGCAGTTAATTTTTGGAGCAGTGAAGAAGAAGTGCGTTCTATGTGGAAATTAGATAGATGCTTTGAACCTCAAATGTCTCAGGAACGAAGGGAAAAACAGCTTTATGAATGGCATAAAGCTGTGAAACGAGCTCAAAGCTGGGTTGAAGAATAGTATATAAAATAAATGATGCCCCATTAGCATTTATCTAATGGGGCATAGCTTTTGAAAAAGTTATGTTACAGTTTAACAGTATAAAATATACTGATAAAATTCTTGTTTTTTCTAAACTTAAAAATAAATCTGAAATTTTATTATATAATATGATATGTCATTAAGTTTATATTTTATTACTTAATAACACCACATGCAACCCTAGGTCCACCACCGCCTAATGCAGCAGGAACATCATGGTGGTTATCTCCGCCAATATGTATCATTAATGAACGATTTTTAATATCTTTTAATGATTTAAGTTTTGGAGCAAGCACAGGGTTAGAAGTCATACCATTATTATCAAAATATAATGCAGGTAAATCTCCTTTATGTCCGTTATTATCCCATGGAAAAGAATGTTTATTTGTTTTTGCAGGGTCCCAGTGTCCGCCAGCTTTCATACCTAATACACCTTTTTCATCAGGTCCGCAGTCTGGATTAACATGAATATGAAACCCATGAAGCCCTTCACTAATATTTCCTTTGATAAATGGAGTAAAAACTAAACCATAAGGTGATTCTGTAATAACAATATCACCTATATATTGATTTTTTTTCTTATCAAGCAGCTCCATTTTGACAACTATCTTATTTTTTTCTTTTCTTGGGTCATAAATACCATCTTTTGCATCAGCTGCAAATGCTGTCATTGAAAATGCTGATATCAGCATTAGTGAAATAAGTAATTTTTTCATTTTATCCTCCTATATAATAATGATAATAATTATTAGTATTAAAGTCAATAAAAATTGTAATATTGTCAAAAATAATTATTTAAGTATTTAAAAAAAATTTTTTTTATTGTATATATATAAAAAATAATAAAAAGGACGTAAGTAAATATGAAAAAAATAGGCATAATGACAAGTGGTGGCGATAGTCCCGGTATGAATGGTGCAATAAGGGCAGCTGTAAGAGCAGCATTAAACTATGGAATGACCCCTTATGGTATTTTGTCAGGTTATAAAGGTATGATAGAAGGCAGCATATTTGAATTAAAGCATGCTGATGTATCAAATATTATTGGAAGAGGCGGCACAATTTTACAAACTGCTAGAAGTCAGGAATTTAGAACAGAAGAAGGGCAGAAAAAAGCTGTTGCTAATTTAGAAAAATATGGCATTGAAGGTTTAGTTGTTATTGGTGGTGATGGTTCATTAAGTGGTGCAAAAGTGCTTGATGAAAAATTTGGTATTAAATCTATTGGTATACCGGGTTCTATTGATAATGATATTTATGGAACCGATGTATCTCTTGGAGTAGATACTGCATTAAATGTTATTATGGATTCTGTTGATATGATTAATAATACAGCAATTTCACATGGCAGAACCTTTATTATAGAAGTTATGGGCAGACATTGCGGATATCTTGCTGTTATGGCAGGTATTGCAACAGGTGCAGATGCTGTTATCATTCCAGAGGTTGAGCCAGACTTAGAAGGTATAGCAGAAAACCTTACGACAAGAGCTCTTGATGGTAAACCAAGAAATATCTTAATTGTTGCAGACGCTGCTGGTCCTGCTTATGATCT